>JAFIHP010000140.1 GCA_017849335.1 Actinomycetales bacterium
GCAGGACACCTCGAAGTCGTCGCGCAGCGATCGGTGTGATGCCGTCAGAACCGGGCCGATCTCGCGCGGGTGCCCTCCCTCGAGCTGTGCCGCCACCTGCTGCACGCGGCGGTTCTCCGTGACGACGTGGCGGACCCTGCGTTGGAGGACACGGTCATCGACCCGGAGTAGGGCGTCGTCGAGGTCGTCCACGTCGCGCAGTGCGCTGACGCCGAGCAACGTCGAGGCTGCCTCGCAGGCCGCCCTCCGGTCGGCGTACTGGCCGTCAGCGAGGGAGTGCGCTGCCCGTGTGTCTATGACGACGAGCGCCAGGCCTTCGCTGTCCATGTCAAACGGGATGTGGCGGAAAGCCATCGACCGGGTATCAAGGAGGAGGACGTGCCCCGCGCGGGCGTGCGTCGCAACGCACTGGTCCATGATGCCGCAGGGCACCCCCAGGAATCCTGACTCCGCATGTTGCGCGATGCGTGCCACGTCGGCCAACCCCAGGTCGTGGCCGGACAGCCACAGCAGTGCGCCGGCCACCGCACACTCCACAGCCGCGGACGAGGACAGCCCGGCGCCCTGAGGGACGTCACCATCTATCAGCAGATCCGCCCCGGCGACCATCAGCTGCTGCTTCTCGATGGCCCATGCCACGCCAGCCGTGTAGGCGGCCCAACCCGGAACCGATCCCGGTTCGAGCTCGTCGAGGGCGACCTCCACGACGACCCCCGGGGCCTGCATCGACGCGACGCGCAACCTGCGGTCGGAGCGTCTTGCCGCGCGAACCCGCACCTCACGCGGGATGGCGAACGGCAGGACGAACCCGTCGTTGTAGTCCGTGTGCTCGCCGACGAGGTTCACGCGCCCAGGGGCGCGCCACCCGATATCCGGTGCCCGACCGAAGAGGTCGGCGAACGCTGTCATGCGCCTCCGCCCTCCCGAAGCCGCTGCGCGATCGACTCGGGCTCCCGGTCGTTGACGAATGCTCCCATCGCTGACTCGGAGCCGGCGAGGTACTTGAGCTTGTCCACTGCTCGCTGCACCGAGAACAGCTCCAGGTGCAGCGCGGCGTCATCGCGTTGTTCCCGCACGGGCGCCTGATGCCAGGCCGCGATGTACGGCAGCGGGATTCCGAAGAATGCGTCGCCCCGTCGAAGCAGATCGAGATAGGCCTCGGCGAGATCGTCACGCACCTCCGGGCTGAGCGCCGCCAGGTCGGGGACTCGCCGTCGCGGATACAGGTGGACTTCGACGGGCCACCTCGCCGCGAAGGGCACGAAGGCCACCCAGTGCTGGCTCTCCAGCACCACCCGGCGGCCGTCGTCGAGTTCGGCGCGCACGAGATCGTCGTAGAGGTTGCGGCCCGTTTCCTCGCGATAGCGACGGACCGAGGTCAGGTGCGCCCGCGTGGTCGGCGTGACGAACGGGTAGGCGTAGATCTGCCCGTGGGGATGGCGCATCGTCACGCCGATGGCTTCGCCTCGGTTCTCGAACACGAAGACCTGCGCGATCCCCGGCAGCGCGGACAGTTCAGCCGTGCGGTCGGCCCACGCCTCGATGACGAGCCGAGCACGAGCGGCATCCAGTCGCGCGAACGACCCGTCGTGGTCCGACGTGAAGCACACCACCTCGCAACGGCCCGCCGCGGGACGCGTCTCGAACAGCCCCTCCCCCCCGTATATGAGGGAATCACCACTCCCGGTGAACGAGGGAAAGCGGTTCTCGAACACCACCACCTCGTAGTCGGGACAGGGGATCTCCGTGAGGTGACCCTCGCGCGACGGGCACAGCGGACAATCGTCGGCCGCGGGGAGGAACGTGCGGTCCATGCGATGACCGGCGATCACGACCCACTCGTCGGCGAGCGGGTCGTGGCGCAACTGCGGCACGTCCGACCGCGGTGCGATCCTGCGAGAATCCCCTTCGGGGCGCCGCTGCGTGAGCGCTGTGTCGAAGTAGATGAGTTCCCGCCCGTCTGCCAGATGCGTGAGCGTCCGCGGCACTCCTATTCCTCCCCTGTCTCGCGAACGACCGCCACCTCACCGGCGCGCACCCGAATCTCGCCCACGGCCTCATCGCCGGAGACGAGGTCCACGCCGTTGGCAGGGATCACAGCGTCGGCTTCCGTGTGGTTGAGGATGAACAGCCACGACCGCTCGTCTCGCCGCCGACGCGTCACTTCGACGCCCGGAGTGGTGAGCGCCGCCGGACGTACGCCGGTCTCCGCGACGACCCGCTCGAGGATGGCCGCGGTCCCCTGGCGATCCGTGCGCGTCGCGACGTACCAGGCCACGCCGTCCCCGTATGCATGCCGCGTGACGGCAGGCCTTCCAGGCACGGGACCATCGACGTAGGTCCGGACCGCTTCCGCGCTTTCCACACGCAGGTCCTCCGTCCAGATGTCCGCGACCGTGCCGTCGTCCAGTTTCACCGACTGATCAGCCAGCAACGGCGCGAACTCCTCGACGCGGATTCCGAGCAGATCGCGGAATGCGCCCGGGTAGCCCCCCGGTCGGACATGGTCGTGCTCGTCGACGATTCCCGAGAAGTAGGTGATGAGGGCATGTCCGCCGCCCGCGACGAAGTCACGTATGGCGGCGGCTGCCTCGTCGGTGGCGAGATACAGAGTCGGGACGAGCACGATCCGATAGTCGTGTAGAGGCGCGCCGGGCGGTACGACGTCGACCGAGATCCCACGATCCCAGAGTGCGTGATGCAGAGCACGGGCGCGGTCGGGGTACACAACGTCCACCGACGGATGGCTGTCGAGCTCGCACGCCCACCAGGCGTCGTAGTCCCAGAGGAGTGCCACCTCAGCAGCGACCCTGCTGCCCGCCACCTCGCCCAGTCGGGCGAGCAGCGATCCGAGGGCCACAGTCTCACGCCACAGACGGCTGTCGGTTCCGGCGTGGGGGATGAGACCGGAGTGGTACTTCTCTGCGCCGACCAGACTTGCTCGGACCTGGAAGACGTTGAACCCGTCGGCGCCCCGCGCGACCTGCTGCACGGCGTCCCGCTGAAGCGCACCCGGCTTCTTCGCAGGATTGCGAGGCTGCCAGTTCACCGCTGACGGAGAGGTCTCCATCAGCAGCCACGAACCTCCGCCGGCGAGGCCCCGAGTCAGGTCAGCTGACAGGGCCGCCTCGACGTGGTTGAACGGGTCGGCGAATTCGGGGTAGTAATCGGTCGACACGACGTCGACCTCCTTGACCCATCGCCAGTAGTCGACCTGATTGAACCGAGTCATCGCCATGAAGTTGGTGGTGATCGGGATGTCAGGCGAGAGACGACGGAGGACATCCCGCTCGAGCAGGAACTCGTCGAGAAGGGTGTCTGAGGCGAACCGGCGGTAGTCGAGCTGCTGGGTCGGGTTGGACCACGCATCGTCAGGGGTCAAGCGCGGCGGCAGGATCTCGCCGACATCGGAATAGCCCTGGCTCCAGAATGCCGTGGCCCACGCCCGGTTGATGCCGTCGAGGTCGGAGTACTTCCGCAGCAGCCAGCGGCGAAAACCGACGGCACAGGTGTCGCAGTAGCACCGCGAGGTATGGCACCCGTATTCGTTCCCGATGTGCCACAGCCGCACTGCAGGATGCGCGCCGAATCGCACGGCAAGCTGCTCGACGAGGGCGACGGCGTGCATGCGCCACGCCTCGGATGACGGACAGTAGGCCTGCCGCGCGCCCGGCCACCGCGTGCGCCCCTCGTGGTCCACGGGAAGCGCCTCGGGGTAGCGGTGGGTCAGCCACGGCGGAGGGGAGGCGGTCGCCGTGGCCAAGTCGACCCCGATGCCCTGCGCATGCAGACCGTCGAGCACCGTGGCCAACCAGTCCAGTTCATACCGCCCCGGTTCCGGTTCGAGCTGCGCCCACGAGAACACCCCCACCGTGGCCAGAGTCAGCCGCGCCTCGGTCATGAGACGGAGATCCTCATCCCACACCTCCCGAGGCCACTGCTCGGGGTTGTAGTCGCCGCCGAACTCGACGTGACCGTCGCGGAGCGGGCGACGCACCGACAGCAGATTCGAAGGCTGTGAGTCCAGCAGTCCTCGAGTACCCGGGGCGGTCATCCCTTGACACTGCCCATCGTCAGACCCTGCTGCCAGTACCGCTGGAGCAGCAGGAACCCCGCTGCCAGCGGCAGCACCGCGATCAACGAACCGGTGATCACCATGCTGAACGTCGCATAGACGGCACCGCCGCCCGTGCTCGACGCTGCCTGGAAGTTCCACTGCGCCAGCCCGACAGTGAGCGGGAACAGGTCCTGTCTGCTGAAGACGAGCAGCGGCAGGAAGTAGTTGTTCCAGGTGCTGACGAACGAGAACAGCAGCACGGTGACGAACCCCGGGACGAGGAGCGGAAGGGCGATCGTCCGGAAGATCCGGAACTCCCTGGCGCCGTCAACCCGCGCGGCCTCGATCAACTCGTTGGGCAGCGTCTCCTCGGTGAAGATCCACATGAGGTAAACACCGAAGGGGTTCACCATCGACGGCAGGATGAACGCCCACGGGGTGTTCACGAGTCCCATTTGGCTGAGGAGAAGGAACAGCGGAACGATGAGAATGGTGGCGGGGACCGCGACGGACACGAGAATGGATGTCAGGAGCACGGTCCGGCCCCGGAATCGGTACTTCGCGAAGGCATACCCGGCCGACGTCGCGATCAATGCCGCACCCACCGCACTGATGGTCGAGTACACGATCGTGTTCCTGAGCCAGATCGTGAACAGGCCATCGCTGGCGGTGAAGACCCGATGGACGTTGTCGACGAAAGCGCCGACCGAGCCGAACGACATCCCGAAGGTCGACCCGAGTTCGCCATTTGTCTTCGTCGATGCCACCACCAGCCAGTACAGCGGGATGACGAAGTAGATGACTGCGGCAATCAGGACCACCGCCGTGAAGAGGCGGACGCTTGTCGACTTGATTCGATCAGTGCCGCCGCTCATCGCGACCTCTTTCGGGTGACAAGCAGGAACGCGCCGGTGACGATAAGGATCACAGCGGTGAGTGTGAAGGCGACAGCTGCCGCCAGGTTGTACTGCTGTGCCTTGGCGATCAACGTGTAGGCGTAGACATTGGGAGTGAACGCATTGGTGATGGACCCCGTGGCGATCGGCTGGAGCACCTGCGGCTCCGTGAACAGCTGTAGGGCCGCAATGATCGCCAGCGTGGCGGTGAACAGCAAGGTGGACCGCAGTAGCGGAAGCTTGATGTGCCAGATCACCTGCCGCTCGTTGGCTCCGTCGAGCCGCGCAGATTCCAGCAGTTCCACGGGGATCGAGCGGAGCGCCGAGTAGAGGATCACCATGTTCGCCCCAGCGGTCGCCCACACGGCGATGTTCCCGATCGAAGGAAGAATCATCGTCGGGCCGAGGAAGTTCGGGTTGCCCAAGCCGATAGCCTCGGCGATCTGCGTGAGAACGCCAAAGTTCTGGCCGTACATGTATCCCCACATGAGCGCGGCAACGACGCTCGGGATCGCAAACGGCAGGAAGAATGTCAGCTGCAGAAGCGCGCGCCCCCGTGACCGCCAGGAGTCCAGCAGCAACGCCAAGGCGAGGGCCAGCAGCAGCATGACGGGAACTTGGATCAGCCCATAGACAACGACGCGCTTGAGTCCCGACCAGAAGTCAGGGTCGGTCAGCACTCGCTTGTAGTTCTCCAGCCCCACGAAACTGACGCCGCCGACGATCCGGTCGACGAAGACGCTCAGGTAGCCCGCGTAGAAGATCGGCGCGACAAAGAAGGTGAGGAAGAGGGCGAAGAACGGAGCGATGAACAGATAGGGCGTAATCGACGTCCTACGTCGCCCGCGCGCGCTCACGACGTCGAGCGAGGTGTCCGGCAAAGCGGTCATGGTCGGTCTCCTGTGGGCGCAGTCGGCGCCGGAGCGTACGTCTCCGGCGCCGACCCGAGCATCACTTGACGGTGTAGCCCTGATCCTGCGC
>JAFIHP010000141.1 GCA_017849335.1 Actinomycetales bacterium
GGCAGGGCGACCAGGCGACGGCGGTCGTGCCGTCGTCCTGCTTCGACTGGAAGCGGTACGAACGCGAGGGCTTGCCGGGGAGCGGTGCCGGGCTTCCCAGCGGCGATGGCGCCTCGTCGACGCCCGCGGCAGGTCCGTTGACCGGGTGTCCGGCAGTGGCCGCTGCGTCATCGAGACCGAACCCGCCGGGCATCGACGCGACGGCGACCGGCGTCGAGGCGGCGTTCAGGCCCAGACGCTGAGCGACGTAGACGAGCCCCGTCACGAGCGCGATCGCCAGGAGGGCCGACGTCCACCGACGTGCCGTGCTCGGTCGGCGGTTCGCCTTCGCTGCCAACGGGTCCGGGACACCGTACGAGCGGAAGCCGGGCGCCTCGACGGGCTTGCCCATCGCCTCGTCGACGACCCACGTGGGGATACGGCCCGACGGGCTCTTGGGCAGGTCGTCTGGTGGAGGCGGCGTGGCCACGGCGTTCACATCCCCCGATGCGCATGCGATCAATGCCCGCCCAGGCTACTGGCCGGCGCGTCGCCTTAGGCGGCGCAGGTGAGCGAGGCGCCGCAGACGGTGTAGCCGATGATGACGTTGCCCGCCGTGATGACGGCGATCAGCCCGAACGCGACGTAGTAGACCAGCCGCCACAGCGATGAGGTCTCCGCGGCGCGGGTCGCCATCGGCTCGCCGCGGAACTGCCCCTCCCAGAACATGACCAGCCCGAGCAGCGCGGCCGCGCCGGCGAAGGAGATGAATCCCCACGTCGGCAGGTGCAGCCCCATGAACGGCGTCGACCCCCACGACCCGAGGGGCGGGTAGCTCGAGACGACGTCGTAGAACGCGATCACCATGCCGACGACGGCGAACAGCAGGCACAGGCCGTAGTGCGCGACCTTGACACCGAACCGCACGTTGAGGAGGGCGCCGATCGCGATGCCGGTGAAGCAGATACGGATCATGAGGCAGAACGGGCACGGCGCCTCGTGCGTGGAGAACTCGAAGTACCACGCGCCGGCGATGACGAGGGCGGAGACGATCGCGCCGAGGGCGTTGAGCCGCTGCGCGAGGTCCAGCCGCCGCGGCGTCACAGCCCCAGTCCTTCGTTGCCCCACTGCATGCTGACGAACACGGCGAACACGCCCACCAGCACCACGAGTGTCAGCGCGACGGCGAGCCCGCGTCGGCGGCCGGTGAACACGACCGCGATTGCGGCCAGCGCCACGAGGAACAGCCAGATCATGACGTCGCTCCCGGTTGGACGATCTTGTCGGCGACTTGGTAGTCACTGGGCCAGTTCTCGCCCTGGACGACGAGTCCGTAGTGGTGGCTGAGCCCGTCGCACACGAACGGCAGGCTCAGGGCGCCGGACGCGTCGTACCCGTCGCCGAGCTCGGACCCGTCCCGGGTCCAGGTGATGCCCTGGACGTTGCCGGTGGCGGCCCACGCGACGTCGATCGACGTCACGGTGCCGTCATCCGCAGTGCAGCCGGCGGCGTCGGGGATCGTCAGCGATGTGATGGCCGTGGTGTTGCCGGGAGGGTTCGCAGTCTGCGGGATGCCCGGAACTGGGCTGCCCGAACTGGGCGACGAGGAGATGGCTGTCGGGTTCGGCAGGGCCGAGCACGCCGTCACGGCGAGGCCCGCGGCGGCCAGGATGGTCGCCCATCGTGCGGATCGTCCGGTCACCGTCGGACGGTAGCGGGGCGAGGCTCCGAGGCTCGGGACGACGACCATCCCGGCGCGTCAGGCCCGGGCGATCGCCACCCAGGCGGTCGCGTCGGTGTGGAACGGCGCTGGGGGAAGCTGGGCGCGGCACTGCTCCTTGAGCGCCGCGAGCGCGTCGGGGTCGAGGCCGGCGACGTAGGCACCGGCCGGACCGACGCCGAGCGTGAACGGATCCCACCACTCCTCGAACGTGGGGTGGGCGACGCGGACGGTGAGGGCGCTGCTCGACACGTCCGGCAGGCCGGCCTGGGCGAACAGCTCGGCGAGCTGTCCTTCGTGCACGCCCGGGAGGTCCATCTCGTCGGGTCCGTCCGGGTCCACGGCGCGCACGGCGTCCCAGAACGGCGACAGCGGCCCGGTGCCGCCGCCGTGGTCCCACACGCTGGCGGCGACGGCGCCGCCCGGACGTGCGCAGCGCGCCATCTCGGCGATCCCGCGCACCGGGTCCGACATGAACAGCACCACCAGCTGCGCGAGCACGAGGTCGAACCGATCGGAGGGGAACGGGAGGTCCTCCGCGCCCGCGAGCCGCACGTCGAGGGTCGGGTGCCGATCCGTCACCGCCGCCACGAACGGCGGTGACGGATCGGCCGCACAGACCTGGTCGGCCCCCAGCCGGTCGACGAGAACGTCGGTGAGCACGCCGGAGCCGCACCCCACGTCGAGGGCGGACTGTCCCGGCGTCACGCCGACGAGGTCGGCGAACGCGACCGCGAGTGGCCGTGCGAACCGGCCCATGAACTGGCCGTACGCGTCGGCGCTGACCTCGAAGGACATGCGCGAATCCTGCTCCTGCGACGCCCGGTCCGGAAGCGCCGCCAGGTGTTCCTCAGGCGGCCGCCCGCGCGAGGTCGTGGCCTGCGGCGACGGCAGCTTCTTCGGCTTGCTTCTTCAGCAGCGTCCCGAGCTCGATGAAGTCGTCCAGCGCCGGGTTGACCCCGGCGAGGGTGAACTCGCGCTCGATCACGACGAGCTCGGCGCCCCAGACGTCGACGAGGATCCGCCGGAGGTAGTCGGTGGTGTGGTCCCAGCCCTCGCGCGGGGTTCCCGGGCCGTAGGCGCCGCCGCGCGTCGTGACGAGGACGGTCGGCGTGCCGTCCAGCAGCCGCGTGCCCGGCGTGGCCCCGGCGATCGCGAGGTCGATCCAGGTCTTCACGTGCTGGGAGACGCCGAAGTTGTACAGCGGGAGCGCGAGGATCGCGACGTCGGCCGACTGCAGCTCGGCGGCGATGGTCGTCGCGAGCTCGAGAGCCGCCGACTGCTCGGGGGAGCGATCCTCGGCCGGAACGTAGGCCGCACTGACGGCCGTGGCCCAGGCGTCGGACGGGATGGGATCGGCGCCGATGTGGCGTCGCGCGACGGTGTCGTCGGGGCGGGCGGCCTGGTACTCGGCCAGGACGAGGTCGGCGAGCGCGCTACTGGAGCGCCCTGGATCGATGAGTCGATTCGGAGGAGGGACATCGGGAGGTCCTTTCGGTCGAAGTTGAACGTTCAACACCGTAGACGACGCAACTTGAACATTCAAGTCGGGCGTATGCTGACGGGATGGCTGGTCGTGAGGACGACATCGCGTGGCTGAATGCCGCCCAGCTCGACGACTGGATCGCCACGGTCGGGCTGACGATGGCGCTGGCCCCGGCCCTCGATGCGCAGCTCAAGCGCGACTCCGGGCTGAACCTGTTCGAGTACCACATCCTCGTCGCGCTCGCGGATGCCCCGGGGGGCGCTCTTCCGATGACCGACCTCGCCGCCTACACGAAGGGTTCGCCCTCCCGGCTCTCGCACGCGGTGAGCCGGCTCGAGTCATCTGGATGGGTCGAACGGCGCGCGTGCGCGGAGGTCGGCCGTCGGACCGCGGCCGTGCTGACCGACGCCGGCCGTCGGACGCTCGAGGAGGCGGCCCCCGGGCACGTCCGTGAGGTCCGCCGGCTCGTCGTCTACGTGCTCACCCCGGAGCAGTTCGCGGCCCTGGGCGCCGCAGCGCGCGCGATCGTCGCTGTCGCGGACCCCGAGCTACGACGCCTCGTCGAGCCGCGCTCCCGCCGCTGACGTACGCCCCGCCCGTCGCGCTGCCGGCCACCACAAAGCAATCATTTGACGGATGGCGGCCGAGGTGCAACCATCCGCAGGGTCGGGTCGGAGCGACGTTCGCGTCGGGTCGGGGCAGCCACGGGGGAGTTGCCCAGACCCGACGCGAACGGCTCCCTACGACGCGGTCCCGCTCGCTCGCGTGATGACGGCGTCGAACGCGCGGTCGGGCAGGACGCGTCGCGCGGCGATGAGCGGCCGGGCGCCGAATCCGACGACGTAGCGCGTCTTGGGCTTCGTCGCAGTCGCTGCCTTGCCGATGGCGTCGGCGATCACGGACGGCGGAGAGTTCCGGCGGGTCGATGCGGGATCGGTGAGCATCGTGACCATCGCCTGGGCCTGCGCGGCGTACGCCCCGCTGCCCGACGTCGCGGAGAGGCCCTCGGCCGCGATCCCGCCCCACTCCGTCGCGATGCCGCCCGGCTCGACCACGACGACGTGGATGCCGAACGGCTTGACCTCCAGCCGGAGGCAGTCGCTGATGGCCTCGAGCGCGAACTTCGTGCCGTGGTACCAGCCGCCCAAGGGCGTGTAGATCTTCCCGCCCATCGACGTGACGTTGACGATCGTCCCGCTGCGCTGGGCTCGCATGTGCGGGAGGACGAGCTGGGTCAGTCGCGCGGCGCCGAACACGTTGACCTCGAACTGTCGGCGCGCCTCGTCGAGGGGGACGTCCTCGAGAGCGCCGTAGGAGCCGTAGCCGGCGTTGTTGACCAGGACGTCGATGCGCCCGGTCTTCTCGACGATGGTGTCGACCCCGGCGGTCATGGACGCGTCGTCCGTCACGTCCATGGACAGGACGTGCACCCCGTCGTCCGCGAGCGCCTTCATCCGCTCGACCCGGCGGGCCGCGCCGAAGACCGTGAACCCGAGTCGGGCCAGACGTCGTGCGGTGGCCTCGCCGA
>JAFIHP010000142.1 GCA_017849335.1 Actinomycetales bacterium
CCTGCGCGCGCTCACCGACCTCGCCGCGATCGCCACGATCGGCTGGCTGCTGGCGGCGGCCTTCCTCGACCCGTCCGGTCGGGAGGGCGTCGTGTCCCGGCAGGGACGCTCGGACCTGCGCCACGCGGCGATGGCAGCGGCCGCCTGGTCGGTGCTCGCACTGCTGTCGATGTTCTGGGAGCTGGCGCTGGTCCTGGGCGTGCCGCTCTCGAAGGCCGTCACCCCGGACATCGTCTCGACCTACGCGAACGAGGTGCCCACGACTCGGGCGCTCCTGGTGATGTCGGTGCTGGCGATCGTCATCTGCTTCGGTGCCGCCGTCTCGGCGACGACCGGGTCCGCGGTCTCCTGGCTCACCGTGGCACTCGTGGCAGCGGCCCTGCCTGCTCTCGCAGGCCACAGCTCCAGCCTCGGCGACCACGCGCTGGCTATGTCGGCGGGCGTCGCCCACGCGGTGGCGGCCCTCGTGTGGATCGGCGGGCTGTTCGCGCTGGGAGTGCACGCGGCACGGCGCGACCTCCCGCTGGAGCGACCGGTGCAGCGGTTCTCGACGATGGCGCTCGTCGCGATCGTCCTGGTCGCAGCCAGCGGGTTCGCGAACGCCTACACCCGGCTCGACAACGCCGGTCAGCTGCTCACGACCGGCTACGGACAGGTCGTCCTGGCGAAGACCGCACTGGTCCTCGTCCTGGCCGTCTTCGGCTGGATCATGCGCCAGCGGATCATCGGCACGCTCGGCCGGTCGTCGCGCGCGTCCGTCTTCGCCCGCATCGCGGGGCTCGAGCTCGTGGTCATGGCGGTCGCCGTCGGCCTCGGGGTCGCGCTGGCGTCGAGCCCGCCGCCGCGGGTCGAGGTCCAGTACGCCACCTACGGCGAGAGCCTGCTGGGCTTCCCGTACCCGCCGGCACCCGATTTCTCCAACGTCGCCTTCGGTTTCCGCCTGGACGCCTTGTTCTTCACGCTCGGCCTCGTCGCCGCTGCGCTGTACGTGGCCGGCGTGGTTCGCCTGGTCCGGCGGGGAGACGCCTGGCCGGTGATGCGCACGGTGTCGTGGCTGGCCGGCATCGCCGTCCTGCTGTGGTGCACCAACGCCGGCATCTCGGTCTACGCGCAGGTCTCCGTCGGCCTGCACATGCTGCAGCACATGACGCTGACCATGCTCGCGCCGATCTTCCTCGTCCTCGGCGCGCCCGCGACACTGGCGCTGCGCGCGCTCAAGCCGGCCGCGGGAAACGAGCGCGGTCCGCGCGAGTGGCTGGTGTGGTTCCTGCACAGCTGGATCACGCGCGTGCTGACGAACCCGTTCTACGTCTTCTTCGTCTACGTGATCGGCCTGTACGGGCTCTACTTCACGCCGGCCTTCGGCTGGCTCATGGGCAGCCATGTCGGCCACGTACTGATGCAGGTGCACTTCATCGTCTCCGGCTACCTCTTCTACTGGGTGGTGATCGGCGTCGATCCACGGCCGAAGCCGCTGCCGTACTGGGGTCGCCTGCTCCTCCTGCTGCTCGCCGTGTCGGTGCACGGGTTCTTCGCCGTCGCGCTGATGCTGGGGACCGAGCCGCTGGCGGCCGACTGGTACGCGCTGGTCCAGCCACCGTGGATAACCGACCCGCTCCAGGACACGCTCAACGGCGGCCAGGTCGCCTGGGCGCTGTCGGAGATCCCGAGCCTGATCGTCCTGATCGCCATCGCCGTCCAGTGGGCCCGCAGCGACGAGCGCGAGGCCAAGCGGTCCGACCGGCAGGCCGACCGGGACAACGACGCGGAGCTGCGCGCGTACAACGACCGCCTCGCGGGCCTGGCGCGACGCGACGAGCGCGACAACCCCCGCGAGCGTTGAGGTTGGTGGCGCTCGGGCGAAGCCCGGAGCGCCACCAACCTCAACGGAGGCGGGTCGCGGAGGCGAATAGTCCTGAACATTCGGCGGGCTCTACCCTGCGAATGCCGAAGCCGGCATGCCGAACGTCGAAGGAGCCGTCATGTCCCCCACGCCCGATCCCGCCGAGGGCCAGCGCGTCCACGCTCTGGACCGCGCCCACGTGTTCCACTCGTGGAGCGCCCAGGGTGCGCTGAACCCGCTGGACGTCGCCGGCGCCGAGGGCTGCTACGTCTGGGACTACGACGGCAACCGCTACCTGGACCTGTCCTCGCAGCTGGTGAACGTCAACATCGGCCACCAGCACCCGAAGGTCATCAAGGCGATCCAGGACCAGGCCGCCGTGCTCGCGACGGTCGCGCCGCAGCACGCGAACGCGGCGCGCGGCGAGGCCGCCAAGCGGATCAGCGATCTCGCGCCGGACGGCTTCGAGAAGGTCTTCTTCACCAACGGCGGCGCCGACGCCAACGAGAACGCCGTGCGCATGGCTCGGATCCACACCGGGCGGGACAAGGTCCTGTCGTTCTACCGCTCGTACCACGGCAACACCGGCACGGCGATCCAGGCCACCGGTGACCCGCGCCGCTGGCCGAACGAGTACGCGCGCGACGTCGTCCACTTCTTCGGGCCGTACCTGTACCGCTCGTCGTTCTGGGCGACGACGCCCGAGGAGGAGTGCGAGCGCGCTCTCGCCCACCTCGAGCAGGTCATCACCTTCGAGGGGCCGGCCACCATCGCGGCGATCCTGATCGAGACGGTCGTCGGTACCGCCGGCGTGCTCGTCCCGCCGCCGGGCTACCTGCCGGGCGTGCGGGCGCTGTGCGACAAGCACGGCCTCATGCTGATCTGCGACGAGGTCATGGCCGGCTTCGGCCGCACCGGGGCGTGGTTCGCGTTCGATCACTTCGACGTCGTCCCCGACCTCATCACCTGGGCGAAGGGGTCGAACTCCGGCTACGTGCCGGTCGGCGGCGTCGCGATCAGCAACCCGATCGCGGCCACCTTCGACGAGCGCGTGTTCCCGGGTGGTCTCACCTACTCCGGGCACCCGCTCGCCACGGCGTCGATCGTCGCGTCGATCGACGCGATGAC
>JAFIHP010000143.1 GCA_017849335.1 Actinomycetales bacterium
GCTCGCGCCGATCACGTAGGGCACGAGCAGCAAGGCGCCGACGCTGAACGAGGCCGCGAGCACTGTGGGACCGTCGCCGCCGCTACGCGACAGCCGCACTCCGAGGACGGTGTAGACCGCGTAGGCGCCGGCGGCCCCCAGCGCGGCCAGCATGCCCAGCGCGTCGCCCCCGTCGAGGTTCCCGGCGACGAGCAGGGCGAGTCCGACGACGGCGACAGCCGTCGCACCGGCCCACCGCCACCCGGGCGCGCCCTCGCGCATCGCCCACCCCAGCAGGCCGGCGAGAAACGGGGCGCACCCCAGCGCGATGAGGGCCGCGACGGCGACGCCGGCCCGGGCGGTGCCGACGAAGAACAGCGCCTGGTACGCGGCGACCGCCGCACCCATGGCCCACACGGCCGGTCGGCGCCAGAGGGTGGCGAGGTCGCGGCCCTGCCCCCGGGCGATTGCGACGACGACGAGGCCAGCCGCCCCGACGAGCAACCGCAACGACGCGACGGCCGTCCCGGCGGCGTCCGGCACGAGGATCGCGCGCGCCGTGCCGGTCGTGCCGAACAGGGCCGCCGATCCGAGGACGGCGAGCGCGCCGCGGCGTGGGGTCGTGTGCGGTGGGGTGCCGTCAGCCATCGACGCGGTCGTCGCCGTCGGCGGTCTCGTCGGCCTCCGTGGGTGCGACGATCGGCTGGGCGAGCACGGTACCGATGCGGTTGCGTCGGCCGGCGCCCTGCTCCGCCGTCAGCCGCCACCCGTCGACCTCGACGCTCGATCCCGGGATGGGGACGCGGCCGAGCCGCTTGGCGACGAAGCCCAGCACTGTCTCGACACCCTCCTCCTCCGAGTCGATCTCGATGCCGAACAGCTCCGCGCAGTCGTCGACGTGCATCCGGGCCAGCACGCGGTACGCCCCGTCGGGCAGGGGCGAGACCTCCGGAGTCTCCGTGTCGTACTCGTCGGTGATCTCCCCGACGATCTCCTCGAGGATGTCCTCGATCGTCACGAGCCCCGCCGTGCCGCCGTACTCGTCGACCACGATCGCCATGTGCACGCGCGCGGACTGCATGTCGCGCAGGAGCGCGTCCGCGGCCTTGGAGTCGGGCACGAAGTACGGGACGCGCATGAGCGACACGACCCGCTCGTCCTGCTCGGCGTCGCGGTGCTCGAACACGCGACGGACGACATCCTTGAGATACATGATCCCGACGACGTCGTCGGCGTTCTCGCCGATGACCGGGATGCGCGAGTACCCCGACCGCAGTCCGAGGGACAGGGCCTGCCGCAGGGTCTTCGTCCGCTCGATGAACACGATGTCGGTGCGCGGGACCATGACCTCGCGTGCGTAGGTGTCGCCGAGCTCGAGCGCCGAATGGATCATCTGCCGCTCGTCGTCCTCGATGAGGTCGTCCGCCTCGGCGAGGTCGACCATCTCCCGCAGTTCGGCCTGGGACGCGAACGGGCCCTCGCGGTAGCCCTTGCCGGGCGTGACCGCGTTGCCGATGAGGATCAGGAGGGTCGCCAGCGGTCCGAGGACAGCGGCGAGCCCGCGAGCGGCGCGCGCGGACGACATCGCGATGCGGTAGGCGTGCTGACGGCCCAGGGTGCGCCCGGCGACCCCCACCACGACGTACGACGCGACGACCATGATCGCGACCGCGAGGAGCACTCCCCACAGCGCCGACCCGGCGCCGCTGGCGAGCGGCCCGTCGATGCACAGGTAGCCGACGATCACGGTCGCGGTCGTCATCGCGACGGTCGACAAGAACAGCAGCACGTTCACGTATCGCGGGCGGTCGTCGAGCATCCCGAGCAGTCGGCCCGCGCGCGAGTCGCCGTCCTTGCGTGCCTCGTCGACCAGGGACCGGCTCACCCGGCCGATGGCCGTCTCGGCCATCGTCAGCAGGCCGGCGAGCGCGACGAGGACCACGGCGAGCGCGATCAGCCACGCGTCGGTCATCGCGCGCCCACCGCCTGCCAGCCCGACAGCAGCTCGTCCTGGAGCGCGAACATGGCGTCGTAGTCCTCGGGCGTGGCGTGGTCGTGGCCGATGAGGTGCAAGGTGCCGTGGACGGTGAGGAACGCCAGCTCGCCGTCGAGGGTTCGGCCCGCCGTCGCCGCCTGGGTGCGGGCGAACGCCGGACACAGCACGATGTCGCCCAGCACGCCCGGCTCCGGCTCGACCCCGGCCGGCGCGCTGCGCACCTCGTCGATCGGGAAGGACAGCACGTCGGTCGGTCCGGGCTCGTTCATCCAGTCCTCGTGCAGGGTGGACATGCGCTCGACGTCCACCAGCGTGATGCCCAACTGGCAGTCCGGGTGCAGCCGCAAGCGAGGCAGCAGGTAGGAGACGAGTGCCGCGAGCGCATCGACGTCGCAGCCCTCGCCAGACTCGTCGACGATCTCGGTTCCGGTCAAGATCGACGTCCGGCGTCGTACTTCTCGTACGCGTCGACGATGCGCCCGACCAGCTTGTGCCGCACGACGTCGTGCGAGGTGAGCCGGCAGAACGCGACGTCGTCGATGCCCTCGAGGATCTCCGACACGACGCGCAGCCCGCTCGTCGTCCCGCCCGGCAGGTCGACCTGCGTGACGTCACCGGTCACGACCATGGTGGAGCCGAAGCCCAGGCGGGTCAGGAACATCTTCATCTGCTCGGCGGACGTGTTCTGCGCCTCGTCGAGGATGATGAACGAGTCGTTGAGCGTGCGCCCGCGCATGTAGGCCAGCGGCGCGATCTCGATCGTGCCGCTGGTGATCAGCCGCGGGATCGTGTCGGGGTCGATCATGTCGTGGAGGGCGTCGTAGAGCGGCCGCAGGTACGGGTCGATCTTCTCCGACAGGGTGCCGGGCAGGAACCCGAGCCGCTCACCGGCCTCGACCGCGGGCCGGGTGAGCACGATCCGGTTGATGCGCTTGGCCTGGAGGGCCTGGACCGCCTTCGCGACCGCCAGGTAGGTCTTGCCGGTGCCAGCCGGACCGATGCCGAACACGATCGTGTTGGTGTCGATGCCGTCGACATAACGCTCCTGGTTGAGCGTCTTCGCCCGAATGGTCCGCCCGCGGTTGGACAAGATGTTCGCGGTGAGCACCTCGGTGGGCCGCGTACCGCTGCGCAGCAGGGCGATGCTGCGCTCGACGGACTCCGCCGTCAGCGCCTGACCGGTCCGCAGGACGGCGAGCATCTCCCCGATGAGCGTGTCGATGAGGCCGACGTCTTCCGGCGACCCGGAGATCGTGATCTCGTTGCCCCGCGCGAGGAGATCGGCGTCCGGGAACGACCGCTCGACCAGGCGCAGGTACTCGTCGCCCGTGCCGAGCAGCGCCACCATCGGCTGCGAGGCCGGGATGACGATGGTGGTCTGGGCGCGCGGTGCGTCGGTGGCAGGCTGGCTCATGGTTCCTCGCTATCCGGGCGGCCAGGTCAGGGATCGACCGCCGAGGACGTGGACGTGGACGTGGTGGACGCTCTGGCCGGCGTCGTCGCCGGTGTTGGCGACGAGCCGGTATCCCGCGTCGGAGATACCCTCCTGGCGGGCCACCGACGCCGCCGCGGCGAGCACGCGTGCCGTGAGGTGCTCGTCGGCCGCAGCGAGCTCGCCGGCGTTGGCGTAGTGCGCGCGCGGGATGACGAGCACGTGCACCGGAGCCTGAGGGTTCAGGTCGCGGAACGCGACGACGTCGTCATCGGCGTGCACGACGTCGGCGGGGATGTCGCCCGCGGCGATCGCGCAGAACAGGCAGTCGCTCATGGCTCCATCCTGGCATCAGCA
>JAFIHP010000144.1 GCA_017849335.1 Actinomycetales bacterium
GCCGACGATGCGCTCCGCCTCACCGTCGAGCTTCGCCCGCCCGAACACCGCGTACGCAACACCGTCGTGGACGAGGAGGCAGTCGTCCGAGATCATCGGGTGGCCCGACAGCCCGAGGCCGATCGCCAGCGTCGACTTGCCCGACCCCGACGCCCCGCTGAACGCGACCGCACGCCCGTCGACGACCGCGGCCGACGCGTGCACGACCTCGCCGCCGAACGTGTCCGCGAACCACGACATCATGAGACGAAACGGGGTGATGAAACTGCGCAGGTCCAGCTCCCGCTCGTGCCGGATCCAGACGGCGGCCCGGCCGTCCGTGGTGTCCAGCGCGTACGCGATCCCGGTGGTGCGGTCGCAGAACACACGGTAGGGGGCGGTCACCTCGGCCGCCACCGGCTGGCCGCGGGCGATCCAGTCCCACGCCCACTCGACCGGCGGCAGACCCAGGCGTTCGCCGTGCCGCGCGACAGCGAGCGAGAAGCGAACCGGTTGCGCGCCGCCCGGCAGGAATGCGCCGAGCACCAGGCGCGCGAGGGCGTCGTCGGTGCGTGATCCGACGCGCAGCCCGTAGGGCCCGATGCGCGACTCCTGCCAGGTCCGGGCCCCGGCGTGCGCGGTGTCGATCAGCTCCTGCGCGAACCGCCGTCCCCGGTCACTGGCCCGGTCGAACCTGGGGCCAGCCATCTTCGCTCGCGTCGTGGATCGGGTCGATGACCAGGAGGTCAGCCAGGTCGTCGTTGGCGTGCACCGAGGGCGCGACCCACGTCCCGCGCTGGTAGTCGGCCGGGAGCTCAGCGGCCCCACCGGCGACCGAGTCCGTGGCCACGATCACACCCGCCTCGGCGAGCTCGGCGAGGAAGGCATCGACCTGGTGCTGCACGTCGTCGTCCCAGGTCAGTCCCGGGAACGCGGCCTCGGCCGCGGCCGGCCACGTCGCCGGGTCGGCACCTTCCTGCACGAGCCACAGGATGTCGGCGGCCGGACCGACGAACGTGAAGTACTGGCCGGAGTCGAAGTTGATGAGGATCGTCTCGCCGTCGAGCCGCTCCATCGAGATCGAGCCCGCGTTCGCCCGCCACATTCCGCCACCCATGCGCTGCACCCTAGTAGCAGCCACGCGACGCATCCTCAGCCGACACGACCGTCCGTGACCACCCGGGCGACCAGGTCGGCGAGGTCCCGCCCGAAGTCGCGCATGGAGCGCACCTGGCCCGGCGCCAACGGCTCCCACGGGGTCGCATGCGCCGTCGCGATCGCATCCGCCAGCGCCTGCGGCGTCCGCTCCGTGAAGCTCACGTTGGGCATCGCACGCTCGCGGAACGCCGGGATGTCGCTGACCACCATCTTGAGGCCGTGCGTCAGGCCTTCCTCCAGGAACAGGCCGAACCCCTCGTCGGCCGACGGGAAGACGCCGATCGAGCACTGACGCGCGACCGTCCGGACCGTCAGGTCATCGGGGCTCACCAGCCAGCGAAGCCGCCCGCCCAGGTCCGGGTGCGCCCGGAGGCGGTCGGCGATGTCCGTGCTCAGCCATCCCTCGCGGCCGACGATCGTCACGTCGACATCCGCCCCGCTGCGACGAAGAAGGTCGAACGCGTCGAGCAGGACGTCGTGGCCCTTGCGCGCCTCGACCGTGGAGACGTAGAGCAGCGACATGCGACCGTCCGGAGGGGGCTCGGGCGGTCGCTGGGCGAACGTCGAGCCGAGCCGGATGACGTGCAGCTCACCGGGTACCGACCAACCGAGCGAGAGCAGGTCGTCGCGGGACTTCTGCGACGTCACCACGACGTGGTCGCACACCCGCAGGAGCTGCTGGATGTAGATGCGGAAGACCCGCTGCGGATCATCCGGCCACCACTGCGGCGAGAGGATCGGCATGACGTCGTGCACGAGACCGATCGCCGGACGTGGACGGCTCTGCCGTACCGCGTGCACCCGGCGGAAGTTCGCATTGGGGTGCAGGTCGAGGAACAAGAACGCATCGACCTGCTCCGGAGCGACAGGATCCTGGCTGAGCACGGGGTCCGACGCGAAGTACGGGTTGCGCAGATGGGTACGAAGCCGGGGTCCCTCCAGGCTGTGCACCGGGGCGAGGCGGATGCCGCGGGGCGCGAGCGCGTCCGTCATCGTCACATGCGCTTCGCGGACGACCCGCTGGACTCCGGTGACGTAGGACAGTCCTTCCAGGTTCTGCGTCTCGGATCCGACGACGATGGTCGGCACGTCACTCACCGGTGGCCTCCAGGACGCCCCGCAGGATCTCCTCCGCCGACATCCCGCTGCGCGCCACGATCCGGTCGCGGCGATCGGGCAGGGCGAGCCACGGGTCGCGCAGCTGGCGCTCCAACGGCCACCGCTCCAGCAGGCCAGTCCGGTCGGCGAGGTCGAGCACATCGGTGTGGAACGGGTCTCCCCACCCGATCTCGTCCGTCGCGATCGCGGCCAGGGTCCCTGCCAGAGCGAGCACCTGCGGCAGATCTCGCACGTCGTCATCGTGTCCCGACGTCTCGGTGAAGTCGATCAGCCGCGCCCGTCCCCCGTCCCACAGCAGGTTCCACGGGCGGACGTCGTTGTGGAACAGGCCGTGCGCCGCATATCGGGCCGCGAGGTCGACGACGGCCGCAAGCTGGTCGTCGACGGTCGGCGCAGGGCCGGCGGCCAGGTCCTCGCGGATGAGCGTGGTCACCGCGCGACCGCGGACCAGCGAGACGAGGCGTGGCAGGCCGAGCTCGGCCCGAACCCGCTCGTCGACGTCTCCGAGGAACGACGCCTCTCCCAGCAGCTGCGTGCGCTCGAAGTAGTCCTCGCTGGTGCACTCGACCTTGACGATCCGGCCGTGCGGCACCCGGAACGTGCGGACCGGCCGCCATGGCCCGCCCTGCGGGTCGGCGTCGAGTCGCTCCGCATCCCCAGCCTCGATCCACGCGCCGTCGGCGAGCAGGTACCGGTCGCTCGCGGTCACGACGGGCGTCCGCGGCGCGAGCGCCGCGGGGTCGTCGGGTACCTCCGCCAGGAACCGGAAGCGGCCCAGCAGATCCAGCGTCGCGAACGGCCCGAGATCGTGCAGGTCCGGGGCGACGTACTGACGCGGAGCCTCCACCACCGCGACGCGAGCGTTTCGGCGCACCCACTCCAGCAGCTCGCCGACGGCCTCGGCCCGGTTCGTCTCGCGCAGCCGGCGCCACCCGTCGGTCGCCACGACGACGTCGAGCTCCTCCGACGACGCCACCAGATCCGCAACCCGCTCGAACCGGGCGTCGACGTGCTCGCTGGGCCCGCGCCCACGCTGGGAGTCGGGACAGCAGGAGACATCCCAGCCCGCTCCGGCGAGCTCATGGCACACGTGCGCCTCCGCGTCGCCGAGCACCAGGGCACGCCGGCCAGCCGTGACGGGCAGGCGCTCGACCAGCTCCAGCCAGGCGGGCCGGACGGTCACGCCGTCGCCTCGTCGGCCGTCCCCGCCCGACGCTCCCGCGAGATCCGCCGCAGCTCGGCCATCAAGGTCGCGCGACCGTACTCTGGTTCGGCGACCCAGCCGGAGCCCGGATGCACCCGCCGGCGCAGGCCCCGGTAGGCGATGCTCTCGACGACGATGCCGGCCGCCTGCGCCGCCGCCCACCACCGGAACAGCCAGGCGAAGTGGTCGGCCCCGGGATCCGGCAACCCGAAGCGGTCGAACGCGTCGCGCCGGAACGTCGTCGCGCCGAACATGCGCGTCGACACCGCCAGACCCTCCACGACGGTCCCGTCCGGCTCCGTGTGGAAGTTCACGGCCGTGCAGCACACCGCGTCGGGCCGCGTGTCGGCGCCGAGCCGCGCCAGCTGCCGTTCCTGCTTCTCCGACGCCCACACGTCGTCTGCGTCGAGCACAGCGACGTACTCGCTGTCCAGCAGGGGGACGGCGTACGCGAACGCCGCGGACATGCTCGGCTGCGGGTGCACGTGGAGCTCGACGTCGGGGAACCGGGCGGCGATCGACGCGCGCAACGCCGAGTCGGGTGCGCCCGGGCCGTTGACCACCACGAGGACCCGCTCCGGCGGCAGCGTCTGGGCGTAGATGCTCGCGAGGGCCTCGCCGATGTACGGCTCGTCGGGCCCCGTGGCCATGACGACGCTGTACACGGTCCTCCTCTCGCCGCGACCGTCGTCGCGACCGAGCGGTCACCC
>JAFIHP010000145.1 GCA_017849335.1 Actinomycetales bacterium
CGACACGACCAACGCGTGGTAGAGACTGAGCGCGACCATCATCTGGCTGCCGCGGCGGTCCTTGCGGACGCCGAGGGTCGCGATGTCCCACGTGTTGGCCGGGTCGACTCCTACCGTGGCGGCGGATCGACGGCCGTCGATCCGCCAGGGATCGCGGCTGACGTCGTTGAGCGTCTTGATTCCCGCAGGCCCCGGCGTGATGAGCCGGCAGGCGCCCACGACGTCACCGTCAGCGTCCGAGACGGCCATGAAGAGTGACTGGTCATTGTATGGTCCGTACTCGTCCTCGAGCTGTGCGCGCGTGTTCCCGAACGCCTGCAGGAACACCTCCTCCTCGCACTGGCGCGCTGCGTCGAGCAGGTCGCCACGAACGTCGAAGTGCAGGTACAGAAGGTCACTCATCGTCATCCTCCTCGAGCGGATGAGGCCGCTGCCAGCGGCTCAATTCGGACGATAGGAGGATCCGGCGACGGTGCAAATGCCTACGGCCGCAACGGGTGTTCGGTCAATGTGACCACTGTCCGGAATGACGTGCGTGTAATACCGGGCGGGTCGAGGCCGGCCGAGGCCGGCGCGGAGCCTAGAACTCGCGGTACTCGATCCGGGTCGCGTTGAAGTAGTCGCGCGTGAAGGCGACCGCCTCGGCGGCGGAGAAGGCCTTGCAGGTGTAGATGTCGACGCTGAAGAACAGGCGCGGGACGTCCCAGCCGTAGAAGTGCGCGCCGGAGGTCTCCCAGTGGATCCACCCGGCCCAGCCGTACTTGTCGGACTGGTGCGTCACCGGCCGGATGAGCGTCACCATGTCGAGCACGCCGGACAGGCGCGACAGGTAGTCCTCGATCTGCGCGGCGGTGATGGGCTCGGTGACCAGGCCCTCGACCACGAGGCGCTGACGGTAGATCTCCGGGGCGAGGTCGACCATCTCGTTCAGCGGAAGCGCAGCGGCTTCGGTGCTCATCAGTGCTCCGTTTCGGCGGCAGGCGTCCGGGACGCATGGGGGAAGGTGCCTGAAGCGATTGTCACCGTACTGGTGCCGTTCGCAACTGCTCGGCAGGCGCGCGAGGCGTGTCGGTGACCGGTCAGTGCCCGGGGCGCTAGCGTTCGCGGCACCGGACCGACAGGAGGATCCATGGCACGGCGACTGACGATGGGTGTGATGGCAGTGGCGCTGGCGGCGACGGCTCTGGCGCCTGCGGCGCAGGCCGCGGAGCGGGCGAAGGCGCCCCTGCGCGGGGCCTGGACCTCCGTGTCGCTTCGGCAGGACGGTGTCGGCTACGCGATGCGGCTGACCCCGACCGCGACGACCGGCCAGTACAAGGCGACGCTGCGGATGACCTTCCAGGACGGCACGAAGTCCGGACCGGTGCGTGGTGTCGTCTCCGTCGACGGCACGGCCGCGAGCCTGCGGGTCATCGGGGAGGGGACGATCCTGGGCTCGCTGGGGCAGGACGGTGCGCTCTTCTTCCCGCGCTGCGGCCGCGTGCTGGACAACATCGTGGCCGGCTCGGCCGACACGATGTGCATGTTCCAGCAGTTCAGCTAGGTCGGCGCCGGGCCGGAGCGTCAGCGGGCTCGGACAGGGCCCGCAGCACCAGCGGCTCGGGCAGCAGATCGAGCAGCCGCTCGATGCGGTGCACGACGTTGGTGACGGTCTTCATGCCCGCCAGGGTACGTGCGGGTCGTCGCCGATGTCAAACACGTTTGACATCGGAGCGCCGAGGATGTCGAGCTGATCAGGCAGAAGCGTGCCGGTCGGGCCAGTTGTCGCTGCCGACGGCCGCCGCGATCGCCCGGGCGTTGCGCCACACCGCCTTCGCCGGCTGGCCGCTGGCGGCGCAGACGCACCGCAGCAGGGCAAGCCGCTCGGTCGGGCCCAGGCTGTCGATGACGGTCCGCACGTACGGTGCGGCTCCCGACGGGACGGTGCCGGTCGCCAGGGCCTCGTCGAGCGCGCGCCGGGTCGCCTTCGCCTTCACGCCGGCCGACCGGACGGCGGCGTCGACGACGCGCTCGTCGTGGCCGCGGTCGACCGCGGAGGGCAGGGCCAGCGGGATCCCGAGGTGCTCGATGAGCGCGAGCAACCGGCTTGCGCCGATCTCGATGTCGCGACCGCTCTCGAGGTAGTTCAGCGTCGCCCGGGACACCCCGGCCAGGCCGGCGAGGTCCTGCTGGCTCAGGCCGGACGCCTTCCGGTAGGCGCGCACGGCTGCTCCGAAGTCGGCGACCCTCACAGCGCGCAGGCTAGGACGTGTCGGGCCCGCTTCGCAGGCCGGCCTCAGGTCTGCCGGGATACAGTCGGCGAGCCGACCGTCGAACCGAGGGGAACCCACATGACCGCGCGCCGCACCTCTGCCCTGTTCGCGACCGCCCTGCTCGCCGCGACCGCCAGCGTCGGCCTGGCGACCTCCGCGCAGGCGGCGAACGCGAGCGACACGGTCGTGATCAACTGCGTCGGCAAGAAGGTCGTGAAGCCCAAGGAGATCGTCGTGACGTGTGCGGACGCCAACGTCGCGGTGCAAAAGATCAGCTGGAAGCGGTGGGGCCTGAACTCCGCGGTCGGCACTGGCACGCTGTCGTGGAACACCTGCCTGCCGACCGACTGCGCGTCGGGCACGGTGCAGACCTACCCCGTGCGCGTCACGCTGAGCCGGCTGGCCTCCGGCCCCAACGTCACGGCGTTCACGAAGATGACGCTCGCGTTCCCGAAGGGCGGCCCGGCCTCGGCGAACACGGCCAGCTACCTGCTGGACAACCAGCTCGCGAGCTGACCTCGGCGGACTGGTAGGTCGTTCCCAGTCGCGTCCGAGCGGCCTGCCAGGTCCGCTCGGCAACGTGTCCTTCGTCCGAGGGCGTCCGGCCCTCCTGACCGAAGGGAACGACCATGAATGCCAAGCGTCTGACCAAGGCCGCACTCGTCTCCTCCGTCGCGCTCGTCGGCGTCGCCGCGCTCGCGACCCCGGCGTTCGCCGCCGACGAGGAGTCGACCACGCCGGCCGACGTCTACCAAGCGGTCGGGATGCCCGCGAGCGGGTCCTGCGACGCCGTGACCGACACGTCCCTGAACTGGGGCGACGTCGCCTCGGGCGGGTGGAGCGTCGGCTGGGGCGACTGGCTGAACGACGGCGCCGGCGGCGTCGCCTGCGTGCGGACGCTGACCTTCAACGAGAACAGCCAGGCGTGGGAGGTCGCCGCCTGAGGCCTGCCGGTGATGCCGGGACTATACCCCCAGGGGTATAGTCCCGGCATCACCGACGTTTCGAGGAGCCCGTCCATGTGCCGCCAGGTCACCTGCAAGCTGTGCAAGAAGACGACGTGGGCCGGGTGCGGCCAGCACGTGAACCAGGTGATGAAGGGCGTGCCGCGCAGCGATCGCTGCACCTGCACGGCGGCCGACAAGGACGCTGCCCGGAAGAAGACCTTGCTCGGCCGGCTCTTCGGCTGACGGGGCGGATGTGCCGGCCATCCCGGCACGCCCCGTACAGTGCTTGTCATGTTCACGGGCAACGCGATGGTCGACCGGGCACTCCGGTACCGCCCGCTCGGTCGTTGGCGACCGCGCGGCACGTTGTCATCCGCTGCGCCGGTCCAGTCATTGGGCCGGCGCTCTTCTTTATGGGAGTCGTGATGGACGCAGCGATCGACCAGCTCGACATCGCCGAGGCGCGAGCACGCCTGGCGACGGTGCGAGACGAGAACGAGGCGGACCTCGCGGCCGCCCGGGCGACTCTGGAGCGCCTGGCGGACGACGGTTCGGCGAGCGCGGGCAACCTGTCCGACGTGGTCGCCTCCGCGCAGCACATGGTCAACGACGCCGAGCACATCCTCGCCGAGGTCTCGGCCGCCTTCGCCCGAATCGACGACGGCACGTACGGCTCGTGCACGTCCTGCGGGGGTCCGATCGCCGCCGGACGGCTGGAGGTCCGCCCGTACGTGCGGACGTGCCTGCCGTGCTCGGCCTAGCGGCCGGTCGGATCAGATCCCGAGCGTCGACCGCGGGTAGGCCGCATCGGGGTCGGTCATCACATTCACGACGTACGGGATGCCGGCGGTCATCGCGCGGTCGATCGCCGGTCCGACCTGCTCCGGATCGGTGACGCACTCGCCGCCGCAGCCCAGGGCGATCGCCGCCTCGTCGTACCGCGTGGGCGAAAGGTCGGCGACGACGTCGTAGCCGTAGAGCAGCCGCATCGGCCCCTTCTCCAGGCCCCAGCCGGCGTTGTTGCCGACGATGACGACGGCGGGGACGCGATGGCGGGCCAACGTGTCCAGGTCGGCCAACGAGAAGCCCGCGGCGCCGTCTCCCATGAGGAGGAACAGCGGCGAGGACGGATGCACGATCCCCGCGGCGAGCGCGAACCCCGGGCCGGTGCCCAGGCAGCCGTACGGACCCGGGTCCAGCCACCGGCCGGGCTGCTCGGGTTCGACGAACCGTCCGGCGAACGACACGAAGTCTCCGCCGTCGCCGATGACGATGCTGTCCGGCGTCAGGCGGGACCGCAGCTCGCCGTAGATGCGGGCGGGGTGGATCGGCGTGCTGCGACTGGTCAGCATTGGTTCGTCCGCCGCGATCGCGGCGAGGGCGGCCTGGCGCAACTCGCCGGTCCACGTGCCGTCGACCGCTCGGCCGGGCGCGAGTGCCAGCAGGGCCGCGGTGAGATCGCCGACGACGGAGCAGGCGACGTGCGGTGACGCGGAGACCTCGTCCGGCGTCTGGACGATATGGATCACGGGCGCGGCCGGGTCCCCGAATGCGCCGTACCCCAGGCGGAAGTCGAGCGGCGTGCCGACCACGACGACGAGGTCCGCCTCGGCGAACGCCCGCGAGCGCGCGCGGGTGACCAGGTGCGGGTCGGACGGCCCGAGCACGCCGCGCGCCATGCCGTTCGCGACGACCGGGAGGTCGCGGAGCCGGACGAGCTCGCGTGCGGCGTCGACGGCGTCCGACTGCCACACCCCGCTGCCGAGCACGACGAGCGGATGCCGCGCGGCATCGAGCTGGCGTCGTGCCGCAGCGACCGCGTCGTCGTCCGGCGGCGGAGCCGGGATCGGCCGCGCTGCGGGCCGGGGTTCGCGGGCGGACGGAGCGAAGATCACGTCGATCGGCACGTCCCAGAACACCGGGCCGCTACGGGCCGATGCGGCGAGAGCGAACGCGCGGTCCGCGGCGTCACGGACCTCCGAGGCGCTGTGCGTGGTCCAGGCGGCCTTCGTGATCGGGGAGAGGAGCGGGACGTGGTCCAGCTCCTGCAGGGCTCCCTGCCCCCAGCGTGAGTCGGGTGACCGACCGCCGACGACCACCATCGGCGTGCCGTTGAAGGAGGCCGTCGCCACGGCACTGACGGCGTTCGTGACGCCCGGACCCGCCGTGACCGCGGCGAAGCCCGGAGTCCGCGTCAGCCGACCCGTGGCCTCGGCGGCGAACACGGCCGTCTGCTCGTGGCGGGTGTCCACCAGGCGCAGCGGTCCGTCCCGCTCGGCCGTGCGGGGATCCGCGGACGCCAGCACGCGGTCCTTGCCGCCGACCGCGGCGTCGTAGATCGGGAAGACGTGCGCCCCCGAGAGCGTGAAGCACGTGCGCACTCCGGCAGCGACGGCCGCATCGACGATGTGCTGACCTGCGTTGACCTCGTCCACGACCGGCACGCTATCGGGGCGAGCGGCTCGAGGCGCGCGGGTGACCGGAAAACGTTGCAGGGCAACGATGTCATGACCGGCAGGCAGAGCGAGTGTCAGCCGGATCGGGTATTCTGTACGTATGTTCGAGTCCGATCCCGAGGCCCCCGACGATGGGCCCGAGTCCGTGCCTGAGGACAGGGAGTTCGTGCGGCCGTCCTCGGGTGAGTGGCTGGCGTCGGCGTGCGGTCAGGCTCCGGGTGTGGGGCTGTTGGACACGCTCGGGGAGATCGTGGTCGGTGAGCTGACGGCCGACGAGGCGGTCACCTATCTGCTGCACATGCAGCGGGCGGTGGCATGGCTGGCCGGCGCGGAGACTCGCGCCCGTGCGGCAGTCACCGACAAGGTCGTGACGGAGATCCAGGCTCAACTCACGGCGGAGGTGGACGCGGATCGTCCGGCGCGGCCGCAGTACGTGGCGCCGGAGCAGGCCGCGTGGTC
>JAFIHP010000146.1 GCA_017849335.1 Actinomycetales bacterium
CGTACCCGGGCGGGGAGCCGAACAGCCGTGAGGCCGTGTGACGCTCGGAGAACTCGCTCATGTCCAGGGCGATGAGCGCGTCCTCGTCGCCGAAGAGGAACTCCGCGAGCGTCTTGCTGAGCTCGGTCTTCCCGACGCCGGACGGGCCGGCGAAGATGAACGAGCCCGACGGGCGCTTGGGGTCCTTCAGGCCGGCGCGCGTGCGGCGGATCGACTTCGACAGGGCCTTGATCGCCTGCTCCTGGCCGATGACGCGCTTGTGCAGCTCCTCCTCCATGCGCAGCAGCCGGGCGATGTCGTCCTCGGTGAGGTCGGACACCGGGATGCCCGTCATGAGCGCCAGCACCTCGCCGATGAGGCGCTCGTCGACCTCGGCGACGACGTCGAGGTCGCCGGCCTTCCACTCGCGCTCACGCTCGACCTTCTCGGCGAGCAGCTTCTTCTCCTGGTCGCGCAGGGCGGCGGCCTTCTCGAAGTCCTGCGCGTCGATCGCGGACTCCTTGTCGCGGCGGACGTCGGCGATGCGCTCGTCGAACTCGCGCAGGTCCGGCGGAGCGGTCATCCGACGAATGCGCAGCCGGGATCCCGCCTTGTCGATCAGGTCGATCGCCTTGTCCGGCACCTGGCGGTCGGAGATGTAGCGGTCCGAGAGCCGGGCCGCGGCCTCGAGCGCGCCGTCGGTGATGGAGACGCGATGGTGCGACTCGTAGCGGTCGCGCAGGCCCTTGAGGATCTCCACGGTGTGGGGGACGTCAGGCGCCTGCACCTGGATCGGCGCGAACCGGCGCTCGAGCGCAGCGTCCTTCTCGACGTACTTGCGGTACTCGTCGAGGGTCGTGGCACCGATGGTCTGGAGCTCGCCGCGGGCCAGCATCGGCTTGAGGATGCTGGCGGCGTCGATCGCGCCCTCGGCCGCACCCGCACCGACGAGGGTGTGCATCTCGTCGATGAACAAGATGATGTCGCCGCGCGTGCGGATCTCCTTGAGGACCTTCTCCAGCCGCTCCTCGAAGTCGCCGCGGTAGCGGCTGCCGGCGACCAGTGCGCCGAGGTCCAGCGTGTAGAGCTGCTTGTCCTTGAGGGTCTCGGGCACCTCGCCCTTGATGATGTTCTGGGCCAGGCCCTCGACGATGGCGGTCTTGCCGACGCCGGGCTCGCCGATCAGCACCGGGTTGTTCTTGGTGCGGCGGGAGAGCACCTGCATGACCCGCTCGATCTCCTTGCTGCGCCCGATGACCGGGTCGAGCTTGCCCTCGCGCGCGGCCGCGGTGAGGTTGCGGCCGAACTGGTCGAGGACCAGGGAGGTCGACGGCGTGCCCTCGGCCGGGCCGCCGGACGTGGCCGGCTCCTTGCCCTGGTAGCCCGAGAGCAGCTGGATGACCTGCTGGCGGACACGGTTCAGGTCGGCGCCGAGCTTGACCAGGACCTGCGCGGCGACGCCCTCGCCCTCGCGGATCAGCCCGAGCAGGATGTGCTCGGTGCCGATGTAGTTGTGGCCCAGCTGCAGCGCCTCGCGCAGCGACAGCTCGAGCACCTTCTTGGCGCGCGGGGTGAAGGGGATGTGGCCGCTGGGCGCCTGCTGCCCCTGGCCGATGATCTCCTCGACCTGCTGGCGGACGGCCTCCAGCGAGATGCCCAGGCTCTCGAGCGCCTTCGCCGCGACGCCCTCGCCCTCGTGGATGAGGCCGAGCAGGATGTGCTCCGTGCCGATGTAGTTGTGGTTGAGCATCCGCGCCTCTTCCTGCGCGAGCACCACGACCCGACGAGCCCGATCGGTGAACCTCTCGAACATCCCTCGTCCTTCCGTCCGACGTACGCCAACTGTAACCGCGGCCACATCACAGGCCCGTTACCGCTGTCAAACCCTCTCCCGGCCCCGACTGTTCCGCCAGTACCCCCGCGTACGCCACGGGCGAACAGGCCGGCCGCTCAGCCGACGATCTTGGCGCCCGCCACGGGGCCGATCCCTCGCTTGACGGTCCGGCACACCCCGGACGCCGTCAGCGCGACCGCGAGGTCCAGCGCGTGCTCGTCGTCCCGGGCGACGAACGCGCAGGTCGGCCCGCTGCCGGACACGATGCTTCCGAACGCGCCGTACTCCTCGCCGAGCTCGAGCACCTGCCGCAGGGCCGGACGCAGCGTCAACGCCGCCGCCTGGAGGTCGTTGTGCAGGGACTTGCCGAGCAGGACGGAGTCGCCGGCGCGGACGGCCTGCATGAGCATGTCGGAGACGTACGGGGCAGGCACCCGGCGTCCGCCGCGCAGCCGGTCGCACTCGCGGTAGACGGCGGGGGTGGACAGTCCCTGGTCGGCGATCGCGAACACCCACATGAACGTGCCACGGGTGAGCACCGTCGTCAGCCGCTCGCCCCGGCCGGTGCCGATCGCGGTACCCCCGTGCAGCATGAAGGGGACGTCGGATCCGAGCATGGCGGCGAGCGCCATGAGCTCCTCCCGCGGCGTCTGCAGGCGCCACAGCGCATCGCACGCCACGAGCGCCCCGGCGGCGTCGGCGCTGCCGCCGGCCATTCCGCCGGCAACCGGGATGGCCTTGCGCACGTGCAGGTCGACGTCCGGGGTGACGCCCGCGTGATCCGCCAACAGCACCGCCGCGCGCCAGGCGAGGTTGTCCGGGTCCGCCTCGACGCCGTCCGCGTCCCCGGAGAGCGACAGGGAGACCCCCGAGCCAGCCGTCGGCCGAGCCGTGACCTCGTCGAAGATGCCGACGGCCTGGAACACCGTGGCCAGCTCGTGGTAGCCGTCGACCCCGGCCGGCCCGACGGAGAGCTGCAGGTTGACCTTCGCGGGGACGCGAACGGTCACGGACGGGCTGGCCACTTCTGAAGGCTAGCCCGCAGGCATGGACGAAGCGCGGGCGTCCGCCAGGGCATCGGCGATGCGGGCGAACGCCGCGATGTCGAGCTGCTCCCCCCGGCTGCCGGGGTCCACACCGGCGGCGACCAGGGCCTCCTGGGCCGCGGTCGGCGAACCGGCCAGGCCCGCGAGAGCCGACCGCAGGGTCTTGCGACGCTGCGAGAACGCGGCGTCGACGACGGCGAACGTGGCGGCGCGTCCGGCGGTAGACCGGGGCGGCTCGGTGCGGGTGATCCGCACCAGCCCGGACCCGACGTTCGGCACCGGCCAGAACACGCTCGCGCCGACGTCCCCCGCCGCCTCGGTCCGCCCGTACCACTGGGCCTTCGCGCTGGGCACGCCGTAGGTCCGGCTCCCCGGCCCCGCGGCCAGGCGGTCGGCGACCTCCTTCTGCACCATCACCAGGACCGTCCGCAGCGTCGGCACGACGTCGAGCAGGTGGAGCACCACGGGGACGGCCACGTTGTAGGGCAGGTTCGCCACGAGCGCCGTGGGCTCCCCCGGCACCGAGGCGACGTGAAGCGCGTCGGCTTGGACCACGGTGAGGCGGTCGGCGTACGCCGGCAGCCTCTCACCGACCGTCTGCGGCAGCCGCGCCGCCAGCGTCGGGTCGACCTCCACTGCGACCACCGCCGCGGCATGCGGAAGGAGAGCCAGGGTCAGGCTGCCCAGCCCGGGCCCGACCTCGAGCACGACGTCGTCCGGCGACAGGCGCGCCGACCGGGCGATGCGGCGGACCGTGTTGGGGTCGACGACGAAGTTCTGCCCCCAGCGCTTGGTCGGACGCAGCCCGAGCTCCGCGGCCAGCGCGCGGATGTCGCCGCCGCCGAGCAGACCGGCCCCGGCGTCGGGCTCGTCGACGCTCACCACGCGCCGAACGCCCGCATGGCGTTGTCGTACAGCAGCGTGCACAGAGCGCCCTCGTCGACACCGCGCTCGGCGGCCATCGCGCGCACCGTGTGGGGCATGAGGTAGGACGCGTTCGGGCGGCCCCGCTCCGGCACCGGCGTCAGGTACGGGGCATCGGTCTCGACCAGGAGCAGCTCGTCGGGCACGGCCCGCAGCGCAGCCCGCAGACCGTCGTTCGCCTTGTACGTGATCGGACCGGCGAACGACATGAACCATCCCCGCTCGGCGCAGTGCCTGGCCATCGCCTCGTCGCCGGAGAAGCAGTGGAACACGACCCGCTCTGGCACCGTGACCGCGTCGAGCAGGGCCAGGACGTCGTCGTGGGAGTCGCGGTCGTGGATCACCAGCGCCTTGTCGAGCTCGACCGCCATCGCCACGTGGCGACGGAACGCGTGCTGCTGCGCCTCGTGCAGCCCCTCCGCCGTGCGGTAGTAGTCGAGGCCGGTCTCTCCGACGGCACGGACGACGGGGTCCTGCGCCAGCACCCCGATCTCGTCGATCGCGGCATCGAGTGCTGCCGGACCGTCGTGGTCGTGGATGTGCGCCGCGTCGTTCGGGTGCACCGCGACGCCGACGACGACCGCGGGACGGGTCCGGGCCATCTCGACAGAGACCCGGGCGTACTCCACGTCGCACCCGATCTGCACGACCTTCGGGACCCCCACGCCCGCGGCCATCGCGAGCAGGGCGTCGGCGTCCGGGACGTTCTCACCGTGCAGATAGCGGTCGTGCAGGTTGAGGTGGGTGTGCGAGTCGACGACCGGCGCCGCCAGCGGCTCCGGGGCCGGCGGCGGGGAGTCCGACCGGTCGCGGCGTGTCACGCGTCCGCGTCGATCCGCGGGAACAGCGCGTCGCCCTTCGTGACGCGCGCGCCCGCCGGCAGCTGTCCCCACGCGGCCACATCGGCGATGCGCTGCTCCGCGATCGGGCCGAGGTCCGCCGCGGCACCGAGCTGCTCCCACAGCGATGCCATCGCCTTGGGCATGACCGGGTTGTAGAGGACGGCGATCGCCCGCAGGGCTTCGCAGATCGTGTAGAGCACCACGTCGAGACGGCCGGCGTTGGCCGGGTCCTTGGCCAGCGCCCACGGCTCGGTCTCCGTGACGTAGCCGTTGACCTTCTCGACCAGCTCGCGGACCGCGGCGATCCCGCCCTGGAAGTCCAGGGCGACGAACGCGGCATCGGCGACTGGCACCGCCGCAGCGAGCGCGTCGATGATCTCCTGCTCGGCCGGAGAGAAGTCGTGGGCCGCGGGCAGGAGGCCGTCGCGGTACCGGCCGACCATCGCCGTCGCTCGCGAGGCGAGGTTGCCCAGGCCGTTGGCGAGCTCGGCGGTGTACCGCGCGTGCAGGTCCTCCCAGGAGAACGAGCCGTCCTGGCCGAACGTGATCGCCCGCAGGAAGTAGTAGCGGAAGGCGTCCGAGCCGAAGGTGTCGATGATCTGCTCCGGCGAGATGCCCGTGAGCTTGGACTTGGACATCTTCTCGCCGCCCACGAGCAGCCAGCCGTGCGCGAAGACCTTGCGCGGCGGCTCGAGGCCGGCCGCCATCAGCATGGCCGGCCAGTACACGGCGTGGAAGCGGAGGATGTCCTTGCCGACGAGGTTGACGTCCGGCGGCCACAGCCGCGCGAACCGCTGACCGTCGGCCGACTCGGGATCGGCCCCGTACCCGGCTGCGGTCGCGTAGTTCAGCAGCGCGTCGAACCACACGTAGATGACCTGGCGCTCGTCCCACGACAGGGGGATGCCCCAGCTGACGCTGGACCGGGACATCGAGATGTCCTGGAGACCCTGCCGGATGAAGCTCATCACCTCGTTGTAGGCGCTGCGTGGCTCGACCGCCTCGGGATGAGCCTCGTAGTGCGCGAGAAGGCGGTCCGAGAACGCCGAGAGCCGGAAGAACCAGTTCTCCTCGGCAAGCTGCTCTACCGGACGACCGTGGATCGGGCAGACCTGCTGGCCCTCGAACTCCCCGGTGCCGGGGACGAGGTCGCCCGGGAGCTTGAACTCCTCGCAGCCGACGCAGTACGGCCCTTCGTAGAGCGCGGAGTAGACGTCGCCGCTGTCGCGGACGACCTCCCAGAACCGCTGGACCCGTTCGGCGTGCCGCGGCTCGGTCGTGCGGATGAAGTCGTCGTTCGCGGCGTCGATCGTCCCCAGCACGGGCAGCCAGGCGTCGGCGACGAGCCGGTCCACCCACTCCTGCGGCGTGACGCCGCCCGCCGCGGCGGCGCGCTCGACCTTCGTGCCGTGCTCGTCGACGCCGGTCAGGAACCACACGTCCTCGCCGCGCTGGCGGTGCCAGCGGGTCGCCACGTCGCCCGCGGTCGTGGTGTAGGCGTGGCCGATGTGGGGGGCGTCGTTCACGTAGTAGATCGGCGTCGTGAGGTAGAACGCCTTGCCGTCGGCCATGCCCCGATCCTAGGCAGCGACCACGCAACCGGGGCGGTCCGGTGGTGGTGGGCAGTTGCCAGCGCTGGTCAGAACGGCGGTGGGTCGTGGGGTGGCGGTGGGATGAGGTCGGGTGGTTCGTGTTCGTAGATGCGGCCCAGCGGTGATCTCCAGGTGCAGGCGCCGTCTCTCGCGGAGGCGGTGATGTGCCAGTAGCCGGCGGTCTTCA
>JAFIHP010000147.1 GCA_017849335.1 Actinomycetales bacterium
GCGGGTCGGCTCTCCCGCGGGAGCTGCTCATGGCCCGTGCGCGGACGCCCCAGCAGGGAGTCGAGACGGCATCCCGGTGGGAGGAGGTCGGGGGGACGGGCGTCTCGGTGGTCACCCAGAAGGTCGGGCTGCCGACGATCGAGGCGCACCTCGAGTACCTCGCCGAGGTCAAGGACGCCCTCGGGCGGGCTTTCGGCAGCGGCGCCTGACACGCCCAAGGTATCTCGATGTAGAGTATCTTGACGTCAAGATAGTATACTGACGTCGGCTGGAGGTGCCGTGCTGCTGCACCACGTACAGGTCTCCATGCCGCGCGGCGGCGAGGATCTCGCGCGCCGCTTCTACCGGGACGGGCTCGGTCTCGTGGAGATCGACAAGCCGCCGCCGCTCGACCAACGTGGGGGCTGCTGGTTCCAGGTTCTCGATGCCGGTGTCGAGGTCGCGCAACTGCACGTCGGAGTCGAGGAGCCATTCGTCCCCGCCGCCCGTGCACATCCGGGCCTGCTTGTCGAGTCCGTCACGGACCTGGAGGCCGCGGCCCGACGGATCGTGGACCTGGGGTTCGAGCTGTCATGGGAGGAGCGCGACACGCTCAGCGGGTTCGTCCGGTTCCACGCGCGTGACGGCGCGGGAAACCGAGTCGAGGTCCTGGCTCGCGCGTGAGGTCCAGCTCGATCACCGCAGCGTTCGGCGGCGAAAGCTGCGTGGAGAGTTCGCAGCGGTGTTGCCGAAAGGGATGCCCGACGTAACGCAAGTAGTTGGGGTGAGTGACGGGACTCGAACCCGCGACCACCTGGACCACAACCAGGTGCTCTACCAACTGAGCTACACCCACCATGTCGCGCGAACGCGGCCGGGCGAGTCTACCCGGTGGGTTCGGCGTCGCTGTCGGCACCCGGATCGTGGTCGACCACGTGCGCCAGCCCGAGTGCCTGGGCGGTCGCCGTGTCGGGTCCGGGCTGCGGGACGAACAGCGCGTCGCGGTAGTAGCGCAGCTCCGCGATGCTCTCGCGGATGTCCGCCAGGGCGCGGTGGTTGCCCGTCTTGACCGGCGTTGCGAAGTACACGCGCGGGTACCAGCGCCGCGCCAGCTCCTTGATCGTCGACACGTCGATCACGCGGTAGTGCAGGTACGCGTCGAGCTCGGGCATGTACCGCGCGAGGAATCCGCGATCGACGTACACGCTGGAACCGGCCAGCGGCGCCTTGCGCGGCTCGCTCACGTGGCTGCGCACGTACTCCAGGACACGCTGCTGGGCGTCCTCCAGCGTCGTGCCGCCGGGGATCTCCTCCATCAGCCCGGACTCCGAGTGCATCCGCACGACGACGTCGTCCATCGTCGCGAGCGGCTCGTCGGAGGGCTTCACCACGATGCTGATCCCGGCGTCGAGCTCGGTGAGATCGGCCTCGGTGACGATGCAGGCGATCTCGACGATCTCGTCGTAGCCGGGGTCGAGCCCCGTCATCTCGCAGTCGATCCACACGAGACGGTCGGTTGAAGCAGCCATGGTCCAACCCTATGAGGCTGCGGCGGCCATGCGGGCCCGCGGGACGTTCGGTGTGGACGTTCGCCGGACGAGGACGATCCCCAGCCTCAGGTCGCGAGCCAGCGGACGATGTCCGACTCCGTCACGATCCCGACCAAGCGGCCGTCGTCGTCGAGGACGGGAACGGCTTCGAGGCCACCCGCCGCCATCGCTCGGGCCGCATCGAGCGGCTGGTGCGCGGGCCGGGCGAACACGAGCGGCACCATCGGCAGCACGTCACGGACCTGCCGCTGCCCGAGATGCTCGGCCGTCGCCGGAACGTCCGCGAGGATGGTGCGGTCGCTGAGCACGCCGAGGGTCGCCCCCGACCGGTCGACGACCACCAGGTGCCGCAGGCCCGACACGAAGAGCAGCTGCCACGCGTCCCAGAGCGTCTCGTCCACCTCGACGGTCAGGACCGGCCGCGACATCAACCCGCCGACGGTCATGGGGGCGCGACCGTCGAACAACGAGGCCGCACTCACGCCGCGCTCGCTACTTCGGGCGCCGGAGGAACGACGGCCACCGGGATCGACGCCTTGTGGAGCACGCCGTGACTCACGGAACCGAGGAGCGCGCCGAGCGCTGGGGAGCGACCATGGGTGCCCACGACGAGGAGCGACGCCTCCGCGGACGCGTCGACGAGCGCCTGCACCGCCGGTGCCCGCACCAGCCGCTCCTCCACGGTCACGTCCGGATACTCGTCGCGGAAACCGGCGAGCGCCTCGGCGGCGAGCCGCACCTCGTCGTCTGCGACGTCGGACAGGGGGAGCGGCACCGGCCCGTCCGGCACGACGATGAGGTCGTAGGACGGCACGTCCCACGCGTGCACCGCGATGAGCCGCGACCCGGAGCGGCTTGCCGCCTGGAACGCGAAGTCGAGGGCGGACATCGCGGCCGGCGATCCGTCAAGGCCGACGACGACCCCCTCGGCTCCCGGCCGCGGCACGTCCCGGATGACGACGGTCGGGCAGGACCCGTGCGCGGCGACCTGCGCCCCCACCGATCCCAGGAGAAGTCCAGTGAACCCGCCCCGGCCCCGCGAGCCGACGACCACGAGGTCGGCGCTCTCCGACGCCTCGAGCAGCACGCCACTCGCCGCGCCGATCGCGATGTGCGTCCGCAGGTCGGGGGCGTCGAGCTGAGCCGCCACCGCGTCCAGCTCGGCCGCCGCCTGCCGCTCCATCGCGTCGACCAACTCCGGGCTCGGCGGCAGGCCGACGCCCAGGCCACCCGGCGTCACCGGCGGAACGAGCGCGTGGACGAGGGTGAGGGCGCGCCCGCGCGAACGTGCCTCGGCCGCCGCCCACTGCGCGGCCGTCAGCGCGGAGGAGGAGCCGTCGAATCCGACGACAACGGATCCGGGGTACGGGGGGCGCGTACTCATGCACCCAGCATGACTCGTCCGGGGCCCTCTGGCCATGGATGACGGACCCCGCCGTGTGGGACCTTGGTCCCGTCGCGGTGCCGTAACCACCCCGTCTCGTGCGGCGGGTCCGGGGGACAAGTTCGTCCCGAATCGGCATTATTCGGGCGTAGACTGCCGCGCGACTCGCCGGCGGAGCCGATGCAGGACGACGAGGGGTGTGGAGTGGACAGCAGCCGCAGGACCGAAGTGACCCAGGGCGTCGTCCTGCCACTCGTCGTGCTCGTCGTCGTCTTCGCGCTCGGTATCGCCACCGGAGAGCATGCGATCTACGTCTCGATGATGGCTGCCGTGCCGATGCTGTCGGCCGTGTTCGCGACGATCCCGTTCACCGGACTCGTCGCCGTCGTCACCTTCATCGCGGGTCTGATCCTGACCTTCCTACAGTCCGACACGTCGGAGAACAACGTCGTCCCGCTCGTCGGCCTCATCGCCTTCGCGGCGATCGCCGTGATCGCCAGCAGGTTCCGTGTGACCGAGCTCGCGGCCGCGCCTGCACCGATGGAGCGCCGCAAGTCGATGCAGTTCCAGCTGCAGACCCAGGCGGACACAGACTCGATGACCGGGCTGCTCAACCGTCGTGGGGCCATCCGCGCGCTCGGGCCGCGCAACGCCGACACCGAGCGGGTCGTGGCGTTCCTCGACTGCGACCTGTTCAAGAACGTCAACGAGCAGTACGGAAGCGACGTCGGGGACGAGTTCCTCCAGGCGATCGCCGGCCGCTTGCGGCACGCGCTTCCCGCGCACGACACGGTCGCCCGGTGGGACGGCGACGAGTTCCTCATGGCCATCGTTGCGAGCGGGGACGCCGCGCGGCCGGCGCTAGACCGCGTCGTGGCCTCGATCAACGGTCACCCGATCCGGACGACCGTGGGGCCGATCCCGGCGACGGTGTCGGTCGGCGCGGCACAGTGGGCACCGGGCCAGGAGCTCGAGGACGTCATCTCGCGCGCGGGCAAGGCGCTCTATGCCGCCAAGTCGAGCGGTCGCGGCCAGGTGGTTGTCGACGGAGCGACGCCCGCCACGACAACGGCGGATTCAACGGATGCCGTCTGAGCGCTGATCGGGAGAGCAGCGAGAGCCAATCGTGAGGAACGGGGGCGACGATCTGGCCACGATGTACCCGAACGTGTCGAGTCGACAGGAACGACGTTCGGGCGCGGAAGGGATGGGCGCATGGCGATCTGGGCCACGACTCCCGCGAGTACCGGTAACACGAAATTCACAACGATTGGGCGCAAATCGCACTAATTGGGCCTGATTGCCACAATAATCACGCAGGTGCCCTGCCAGGGCCGCCTCAATCCAGGGAGAGAGATCCAAATGAAGACCCTCGCCATGAAGGCACACATCCTCATGCTGCAGAAGAAGCGCGAGATGGTTGACTCGCGTGACCGCGGCGCCACCGCCGTCGAGTACGGCCTGATCGTGGCGCTGATCGCCGTCGTGATCATCGTCGCCGTCGTCCTCCTGGGCAACAACGTCAGCGGCATCTTCAACAAGGCCGCCACCGCGATCCCGACCACCTGATCCACCGGGACGGCCGCGGGAGTCAGCGCTTGTCGCTGCTCTCGCGGCCGTTTCGCGTCTGGGCCGAGCGTCGCCTCACGGAAGAGCCGGCCAACCGCTACCGTTCGCCGAGGATCGTGTGCTGGAACGAACCGCACGAATGCGACATACATGGATAGGGTGGGCCCATGAAGAGAGTGCTGCCGATCATCCTCGCGGTGGTCCTCGCGGTCATCGCTGCGGGCATCGTGTTCTTCTACACCCGCGGCGCCGGGCAGCGCGTGCTCGACGCGCAGCAGCCGGTGTCGGCGCTGGTCTCCACGGGCACGATCCCCGCCGGCATGCCGCTGGGTGACGCCGTCGCCGGCGGCCTCGTCGAGGCCACCCACGTCCCGTCGCCCGCGGCGCCGACCGGCGCGGTCGCCGCACGCCCCCCCGACACCAC
>JAFIHP010000148.1 GCA_017849335.1 Actinomycetales bacterium
CCGTCGTCCTGCCTCACCTCGGAGAGGAGGTACTCGTCTGACCGCGTCGACGCCGTCAGTCGCGGGGTCCGGTCTCGACGCCAGCTCGAGGTATGGCCCGACGTGGATCGCGCGGTACGCGACGTCCCGTATCTCGTCCGCCTCGCGTGACGTCAGGGTGCGGTCCAGGGGCCGCAGCACGATCCGGACGAGCGCGTTGGACTGGCCGGCCGTGATCCCGAGCCGACGGCGCACCGGCTCAGGCAGGTCCGCCGCCGGCGTGCTGCCCACGACGCGGACGGACTCCAGCACCTCGCTGCGCACGCCGAGCGCCGTGCGGACAGCATCGCCGACGCTCTCGTCGTCCGCGTCCGGCCCGAGCACGACCGACAGGTCCCGACGCGCAGCGGGAAGCGCCGACACCGCCTGCCACGGGTCGAGATCGTTCAGCTGGGCCAGCACGCGCGGGTCGCGCGAGCGCAGATAGCGGATGTCCGGGATGCCCTTGCGGAGCATGAGGGCACGGTCCAGTCCCATGCCCAGCGCCAGCCCGGACCACCGGTCCGGTCGCAGCCCGGACGACCACAGCACGTCCGGGTGGATCACGCCGCACTCGGCCAGCTCCAGCCACTGACCGTCGTGCCAGACGTCGACCTGCCGGCCGCCGACGGTGTACGAATGGTGGGCGTCGACGAGCCGCCAGCGCGCGGACGGAAGGACAGCGTCGACGACACGAGCGACCATGTCGGCGAGGTCGTCGGCGGTCGTGCCGGCGACCGACCGGACGCGCCACAGATCGACCTGGTGCGGCTCGCCCACATGAGTCCGGTCGACGACGTCGCGGCGGTAGACCATGCCGGGCACCACGACCAGCTCGTCCACGTCCCGCCGGCCCCGGGTCTCGTCGAGGACGCGAGGCAGTTCCGCGGTCGTATGGCTTCGGAGCATCGTCGTCGGGCTGACGTACCGCGTGTACCGCCGGTCGCGGGTCACGTCGTCGGAGCGGTAGCGCAGCCGGTCGCAGTTGTCGCGGACGGACACGACCGGCGGGGTGCGGACGATGCGGACACTGCAGTCCCAGGCACCGCGCAGACCGGCGACGACGAGATCGAGGAGCTGCTGCATGGCGTGCGGACCGGCAGCCGGATCGGTGAGGTCGCGCAGCGCGAGGGCATCGCGAAGCGCATCGGGATCAAGGTAGGTCGGTTCGTGACGAGTCGTGCTCATGGGGGTCTCCTGTCGGTGCCATCGGACGAGGGATGAACCCCCGGCCGGGCAGCGACAGGGCGCGACGTCAGGTGAGCGTGCGAGCGGCCCCGCAGCCGGTATCCGGCCGGGGGCGACGAAATCGCCGACGCGCAATCACGCGGACGAGGCTAGCAGCCTCAGTCCCCGCGTCCGGGGTCCGCTGCGGGGCCCACGAAGTCACCCAGCCACTCCACGAGCGGACGCATCGCCCGCCATCCGGTGCGCACGGTGGTCAGGGCCTTGCGCGTCCCGAGCGACGGCTCCACCGGATAGTGCCGCGCGACCGTCACGGCGCGGTTGCGCAGCAGCTCGAGCCGGGGATGGTCGGCGTCGACGCCGCGCGGCCGGGTCTTCATCGGACGGCCGTCGACCTCCCACGTCCGGCGGAGCGTCGCGAGCATCCGCTCGAGCTCGGCGCCGGCCGGTCCCTCGACGGAGCGGCGGTAGCGGGCGACCTGGTCGCCCTGCGCGGCGTACCACCCGCCGGCGACCATCAGTCCGGCCGCCGAGATCTGGACGTAGTACCCGATCGCGTCCTCGACGCCGACGAACGCGCCCTGGTGGTCCTTGATCGGCGTCTTGTCCTTGCTGAAGCGGGCATCGCGGTACGGACGGAACACGTGCGCCGCACCGAACTCCTCGGCGAGCTCGTCCAGCAGCTCCTGGAGCGGTCCTCGCACGCGCTGCTGGTACTCGTCCTTGTGGGCGTTCCACCAGGTGCGGGTGTTGTCCGCCGCGAGCCGCTCGTAGAAGTCGAATGCCTCGACCGGGAAGCCGGTGAACCGCTGTGCCTCAGGCATGCGCCCATGATGCCGTCGCCCCGGTCGGCCGTCACGCGCGGACCGGGCCGCTAGCCTGCGGCCCATGACGCCGCCGTCCGAGAGCAAGTCCGTCGACCGAGCCCGCGCCGCACTGGCAGCACTGGGAGCCACCGGCCAGGTCCGCGCCCTGGACGACAGCGCCCGCACGGCGAAGGAGGCCGCCGACGCCTTGGGCGTCGAGGTCGGGCAGATCGCCAGCTCGCTGGTGTTCCTGGCCGATGGCGAGCCCGTGCTCGTCATCGCCAGCGGCGGCCACCGGGTCGACACGATGCAGCTGGGCTCGATTCTCGACGCCAGCCACGTCGGCAAGGCGACCGCCGACGACGTCCGCAAGGCGACCGGGTACGCGATCGGTGGCGTCGCCCCGGTCGGTCACCCCCACCCGCTGCGCACCATCGTCGACATCGCCCTGTCCCGCTACGACGTCGTGTGGGCCGCGGCCGGGCACCCGCACTACGTGTTCCCGACCAGCTACGACGAGCTCTTGCGCA
>JAFIHP010000149.1 GCA_017849335.1 Actinomycetales bacterium
ATCGATGGCCGCGCAGAGCCCGACCACATCGACCACATCAGGCGGAGAGTCACCGATTTGGCCGGATCAGCGAGTGGCCAGGCGCGGTCTTCGGCGATCCTGGTGCCCGGCGGCCAAGGCCGCGTGCTCGTCATCGTCGATGGCGGCATGGTCGGGTACCTGGAGGAGCCGACGCGATCGTTGGATCGCGTGTCTCGTCAGTTGTGGGACCGCGGGCAGGCCGCGAGGGCGGTCGCCGAGCTGTGGTGCGACGGGCAATGGGGAAACGTCCGGCTCGACGTGGCGATGGGGTCGTCGATGTTCCCGATCAATGACCTCCCAGCAGGCCCGTACGCCATCTTGCCGACCGGCCGCGCCGTCCAGGTCACAGGTGAGGACGCCCACCTCGACGTCCTGCGCAGAATGTTGAACGGTGCCGAGGAGCGGTCGGCCTGGGCGACCCTGCACGCGGCGCAGCCGGCCAAGCCCACCGCCAAGCCGTTCGTCGAGGTCCGGATCCTCGACGAACTCGTGGGACGGCTGACGCCCGCCACGAGTGCCGAGTTTCTTCCGACGATCGAGCACCTGGGAGCCCGCGTCGCCGTCGCGCGTGCTGCGATCCGCGGCAGCGCCCTGAAGGTGGACGTCACCCTCAGAGCGGCCCGAGCCGGTGACCTTCCGGCGGCATGGATCGAGGCGAGCCGCGGCTGACCGAGCCTCCATGGGTTACGGCGCCACACGTGAGCGCGTTCTGGCCGTCGGCGTCACGAGCAGAAGACAGCCGCGCTCGCGCTGGCAGATGTGGAGCCGCGGACCGGGCTGGCGCTGGTTCGAAAAGCAACCCTCTCCGCGAGCAGCGGAGAGGGTTGCTTTTCCGAACGTCTGCCCTATGATGTTCGGATAACAGGCGATCTCCGCTGACAGCGGAATGGTGCACTTACACATTGGGAGAGCGCGAGATGGCAGTGGATGGCCCGCCAGCGCGAGGGGAGCTGGAACGCCGCGTCGCCGCGACGGTGCGGGACCGGACTCCCACGAACTGGACGGTCACAGAGTCGCTTGAGTCGGCTCGAGGAAATCGGCGGCCCGATGTGGAGATCAACGTCCAGGGTCCGGATGGCTCGCGCGTGACGTTGGTCGTTGAGGTCAAACAGTCCATCGAGCGCCGCGATGTTCCTTCCGTCGCTGCCCAGGCCCGAGCGATGTCTCGATCGGCTGGCGAGGAAGCCGTCCCCGTCGTCGCAGCGCGATACCTCTCGCCCTCCGTTCGGGAGGCACTCACCGAGGAAGGGCTGTCCTACATGGACGCCACCGGAAACGTGCGGATCGTCAGCGACGCTCCAGCCATGTTCATCGTGGACCGCGGCGAGGACCGCGACCCGTGGCGCAAGGGACGACCCCGCGGGACGCTGAAGGGTGAGCCGGCGGCCCGCGTGACCCGGGCGCTGCTCGACTTCGATCGCGAGTGGCGCGTTCGCGAGCTCATCACGACATCCGGAGCATCAAATGGGGCTACCTATCGCGTGCTCGACTACCTACAACGCGAAGACCTCGTCACCAAGAACGACGACCGCTACGTGGTGACCGACTGGGAACGCCTGCTCCGCCAGTGGAGCCGCGACGCGCCCTTTCCCGGGGACTCGCACACTGCGAGGTTCATCGAGCCGCGAGGCATCGAGACCTTCCTGGCGAAGGTAGCCGAAGACGCCTCAACCCCCTTCGCGGTCACGGGATCCGTGGCGGCGGGCGAGTGGGCCACCTACGCCCCGGCGAAGGCGGTCTACGTCTACGTCACGTCCATCGAGTCCGCCGCCGAGACCTGGGGCCTGCGACCCAATGACGCTGCGCCGAACGTCATTCTCGTCGAGCCGGAGTCCACGGACGCAGTCCAGTTCGTGAACACCGTCCCGTCCAGTGCCGGCTATCGATTGGCGGCACCCGCGCAGGTCGCCTCCGACCTCCTGAACGGCCCCGGGCGTGAACCCGCCGAAGGGGAGTTTCTCATCCTGTGGATGACGGACAACGAGAAGACGTGGCGCCGTGGCTGACGAGCTAGCGATGGCGAGGACGGGACTCCTCGACACGATCGAGGCCCTCCGGGCTCAGATCGACGCCCTCGTTGTCGTCGGGGCGCAGGCGGTCTACCTGCACACCGGCTCGGCGCTGGTCGCCATCGCCGAGTTCACCACCGACGCCGACCTCGCTGTGGACCCGGATCTGCTGAGTTCTGACCCGCTGGTCGACGAAGCAATGCTCGCGGCCGGCTTCGAGCCCGACCCGCGAGCCAGCGTCGTCGGCACCTGGATCTCGACGCGCGGGGTTCCGGTCGACCTGATGGTGCCCGAGGCGGTCGCGGGTCCGGGGCGCCGCGCGGCCCGGGTTCCACCGCACGGCCCGACGTCGATGCGACGAGCACGTGGCCTCGAAGCTGCTCTCGTCGACAACGACCCGATGACGATCGGCGCGCTCGACCCTGCGACTGATCCGCGGGAGTTCCGCGTCGCTGTGGCAGGGCCGGCGGCACTCCTCGTCGCCAAGCTGCAAAAGATCCACGACCGGATCGGCAGCCCGGACCGACAAGACGACAAGGACGCGCACGACGTCTACCGCCTGCTCGTGGCGATCGAAACCGATCGCCTCGCCGAGGTACTGAAGCGGCTGCTCGTCGATGGGCGCAGCGCCGAGGCCACCCGTGAGTCGATCGGGTACCTCGAAACGGACTTCGCGCA
>JAFIHP010000150.1 GCA_017849335.1 Actinomycetales bacterium
ACCAGGCCCTGCAATGGCCCCCGGCCCTCGCGGCCGTCGTGCTCGCCGTGGCGGCGGTCGTCGGCGACCGGCCGGCTCCCTGGTGGGTGGTGGCCGCCGGCGGCGTCGTGGTCGTCGCGGTGATCGCCGCAGGCCACTGGGGCGGGACGATGGACCTCCGGGTCGGCTGGGTGGTGGGTGCCGCACTCGCGACGGTCTTCGTCGTCGTCTGCGCGCTCGCCTGGCCACGGATCGACGCGGGCTCCGCGCGCGCGGTCCTGGCGGTCGTCTTGGCGACCGGCGTCCTGTTCGCCGGCTTCCAGCTGCTGCAGAACGCCCACCGGCCCCTGACGTTCTCGGCGGAGAGCCCGTACGTCAACGCATTCACGCCGAACGACGTCTTCGCAACCCTGGACTCGGCCCAGCAGGCCCAGCAGTGGCTCGTCCGGTCCACGACGCCGGCCGACACGGTGATGGTCTGGGTCGATGCGGACTGGGGCGTGGACGAGTCGCTCCTGCCGATGGCGGCCTTCCAGCTGTGGGGGGCGAACCAGATCACGCCGCTGCCGTCGCTCTACGGACCCGAGCTCGAGCGCGCAGCGGGGATCCGCCCGAGCGTGATCGCCATGTACGGCCGCACGAAGCAGGCGATCTGGCGGTTCTGGGGTGCGCTGCCCAAGCAGGTTCGGCACACCGACCCGCAGTGCTCGCAGTACCCCTGGCCGGACCCGACGGTCCCTACCGCCTACGTCTGCCTGACGCGACTGACCTGGCCGTAGTGCCGGGTGAACGTCCCGTGAACGCTCGCCGTCGACTCCGTGGCTCGCGCGCCCTACGATTGGTCCGCCCGTCCCAGCGGTAGCAGGAGGACGCACCATGCCCACACGTCACAGCCTGGTCTCTCGTCGAGCCGGCGTCGCCGCGGTCGCCCTCGTCGGCGCCGCCGCCGTCACCCTCGCCGGCGCCACCTCGGCCGCCGCCGCCACGAAGCGCGCCCCGGCACCGGTCGTGTCCGTGGCGAACGGTGCCGTCGGCGTCCCGCAGTCGGTCTCGGTCCTCGCTCCCGGATCCGCCGGGACGACCGTGTCCGTCCAGCTCTCGCTCGGCGGGACGGTGCAAACGCAGCAACCGGTGTCGCTGAACGCACAGGGCGTCGGTGGTTTCACCTGGACGCCCACCGCGTCCGGTACCTGGACCGTCGCCGGGCTCGCCGGCCAGTCGGGGTACAGCGTCGCCGTCGCTCCCACGCCTACGCGCACGTCGCTCTTCGTGCCGAACCAGGTCCAGGCCGGGACCGTGACGGTGCTCGAGGCGACCGTGCGGGCCGCCGGGAGCTACCTGCCGGCCGGCACGGTCACGTTCACCAACGCCTACACCGGCGAGGTCTACGGGACGGCGGCTGTCGGAGGAACGAGCGCGGGGACCGCAACGGGTCGGATCTCGTGGACGGCCCCGTCGCCCGGCGGCTTCCGGCTGACCGCCACCTACGCCTCCGCCAACGGCTCGGCGACCGGTTCGTCCTCGACGAACACCTCGACGATCATCTCGACGCCGCAGCTCGTATCGCTCCTCGTCCCGCCGACGTTCACCTACGGCCAGCAGGTCACGCTGACGACCCGGGTGAACAGCACGCTGCTGCAGGGCGGCGTCGCGACCTGGGTCGACGCCAACGGCGTCGTGACCAACCTGCCCCAGGGCGCCGGCGTCATCGAGCAGGAGTCGTCGGCGACGTGGACGCCGAGCACGCTCGGCAACCAGCTCGTCTACGCGTCGTTCTCGCCGACCAACAGCTCGCAGACCGGCACCACGGTCCAGTGGGTCTCGGTGCAGCCGGCGCCGCCGGCCGACGCCATGTCCGTCCTCCTCGGGGGTCGCGGACCGCTCTCCACCAGCGCCGCGACCACCGTGACCGGTGGGTCGCGCCTGTCGGTCGCCGGGTCGTCCGGGTCGGGCGCTTCGGTGACCTTCGCTGCGACCGGGCCGTGCTACCTGCTCGGCAGCACCCTCGTCACGCCTGCGAGCGGCGGCACGTGCGGCCTGATCGCCAGCTCCACCGGTGCGGCCGGCTTCGGTCCGAGCTCGGCCGGGTTCACGATCACGGTGACGCGGGCGGCCAAGCGGTAGCGGTCGGCAGGCGCACGTCAGCTCGCGCCGCGACCCTTCCACTTGCGCAGGGGGGCCGTCACCTTCCATGACCGGGTGCCGGTCATGAAGTCCAGCTCCTGACGCAGGGCTGCGGCCGCGGCCTGGTGCGCGACGACCTGGGCCGTCAGGTCGTCGGCCCGCAGGACCACGAACGAGCGCAGGCCGACGAACCCCTCGACCGAGTCGCTCGCGTCGACGACGCTGATACCTGCTTGCGCCGGCGTGCCGGCAGCACCGCCTCCCAGGGGGACCGTGATCACCGATCCGAGGTAGACCTCCTGCCGCGTCGGCCCGCCCGGTCCGGTGGACTCGACGACCGCCATGCCGGGCATCGACCGCGTGGCGATCAGGAGCACCAGGTCCGCGTCCACCGGCCGGGAGATCCGCACGTCCGCCCGTCGGCCCGGCCGCAGCTCGACCCCCCACGACTGGGGCGAGCCGAACGCGCCGACGAAGGCCGCATCGGTGACCTCGAAGTCACGGTCGCCGCGCGGTTGGCCCAGGAGCGGCGTCCGTCCCTCGGCCAGCAGGTGCGCGAAGTACTGGTCGGCGTACCCCGCATCCGGGGGCGGCTGTCCGACCGCCAGGACGTACTCCCGGCCCAGCTCGATCGGTGGGAACACCGGCTGCCCGCCTTCCTCCTCGACGCTGATGCGGTCGATCTCGTGCCGGATGATGTCCGCGACGCGCTCCCAGGTGATCGGGTCGGGCGGCCGCGTGGCGATCCGCTCCTCCGTCTGCTCCCGCACCACCGGATCGAGCGCACGCCGCTCGAGGACGTCGACGAACGCGTCCAGGTCGTCCGACGCGAAGTAGTCCGCCAGGTCTCCGCCCGCCTCGGGCAGGGACGAGTTGTCGGCGACGACCGCCACCTTGCCGAAGGCCAGGGACTCCGACACCGGCAGCCCCCAGCCCTCGTAGCGCGACGGGTAGACGGTGAACTGCGCCTGCGCGTAGAAGCGCGCCAGCTCGTCGTCCGGAACGCTCGTCGACAGCACGCTGACCTTCCCGTCGAGCCCGCCGGTCGCGAGGTACTCGTCCAGGAACGCGTCGGCATGCCAGCCCAGCCGGCCGATGCAGACCAGGTCCGGTACGGCGGCCGCGCCGTGGCGATCGATCAGGCGCTGCCACGCGTGCAGCGCGAGCAGGTGGTTCTTGCGGGACTCGACCGTGCCGACGAACAGGGCGTACGGCCGAGGCCAGGCCGGCTCCGCGAGCTGGTCGGCCGTGAAGAGCTCCGGGGCCAGGCCGCACGGCAGGCCGGTGACCGCGCCCGCCGGAGCGGTCCGGCCATGGTCCCGGCAGTGCTGCTCGAAGTCGCGACGGCTCGACGCGGAGATCGCCGGGACAGCCGCCCCGGTCTGGGACACCAGCAGCAGGTACCGGTCGAACAGCCGGTTGACCGCTGCCGTGTGCCCGGTCTCGAGGACGGGAGTCAGGTCGTACAGCAGGTACAGGCACCGCGCCCCGGCGGCGTGAGCCGCGCGGGCGGCGAGCATCAGCGCGTCGTTGATCCAGACGGCCCCGAGGAAGACCAGGACCGTCTGCGCGTCGATGACGACGGGGGCGGCGGTTCGCGCGCGGGCCAGACAGGCGCTCGCCGCGGCGGCCAGTGCCGCGCGGTCGGGGGCCCGGTTGTGGGACCCGGCGCCGAGGGCGACGAGCGCGCGAGCCTCGTCCGCGGCGAGCGCAACGAGCACGCCTCGACCCCGGTCGAGGACGACGGGCGTCGCGGATGCGTCCGCGGCGAGCAGCAGCGGCGCGGTCTCGGCGATGACCCGCTGGACGCCCGAGACCGACTCCTGCCGTTGCAGGAACTCGACGAGGTCGGTGACCTCGATGAGGGTCCGCGGTGGCATGCCGAGAGCCTAGGCGAGCGGGCGAGATCAGCGACGCAGCGCGTTGCGCACGGTGATCGCCTCGGCGATGGCCGGGGTCGCTGCGAGCGGACGCAGTCGGGTACGCAGGTCGCGAGCCTTCGCCCACGAACGCCCGCCGTCGCGCAGCAGCGCACCGACGCGGCCGACGAGACCTGCTCCATGGGCGGCACGGTCCAGGCCGACATCCTGCCCCGGCTGCACGCGGTAGTCGATAACCGCCCGGTCGTCCACGACCAGCCCGTCGCGGGCCAGGGCGACCAGGCTCCACCACCGGTCGTGCAGCCAGCCCGCCGGCACGTCGAGGTCGGGAAAGGCGGCCGGCCGCATCGCGCTCGCCCCGCCGGTGGCGACGGACACCCGCAGGGCCGCCGCCATGCGCTGCGCCGGCGACATGCCCTCCCAACCGGCCGGGACCGGGAATCCCGAGCGCAGCGTGCCTGCTGTGGGCACGCCCGACGCGTCGACGATTCGGCCGTCCGAGGCCACCATCAGGGCGTCCGGCCCGCTGTCGAGCGCCTCGACCTGGTGCGCGACCCGGTCGCGGTGCCACACGTCGTCGTGGTCGCCCAGCACCACCACGTCGCACGCGGCGCACGCCTGCACCCCCTGGGCGAAGTTGTGAGCGATCCGCGTCACGGAGTCGGTGGCAGCGGTCGACGACGACACGACCTGAAAGCCGCTGGCACGCAGCAGATCCCGCGTACCGTCCGTGGACCCGTCGTCCACGGCGACCCGAAGGTCCGGCTGCCGGGTCTGGGCAGCGACGCTGTCCAGCAGCGCCGGCAGCCACCGCTCGGCGTCGCGGGTCACGAGGAGCGCCGCGACCGACGTCATCGCCGCTCGACCAGCCGTCGGATCAGCGCCTCGTACTGGTCGGTGACGCCGTCCCACTGGTAGACGGCCGCGACACGCTCGCGGCCCGCCTGCGCGAACGCGTCGAGCTCGTCGGCGCGGGCTCCGTCCGCGAGCGAGTCGAGCAGCGCGACGAGCGCGTCCGCGTCGGCCCAGAAGAGCGCCTGACCGGCGGTGACCTCGCGGTTGAACTCCACGTCGTAGGCGAGGACCGGAGCACCCGCTCCCATCGCCCGAAGCAGCGATGGGTTGGTTCCGCCGACCGAGTGACCGTGCAGGTACGTCGCCGCGTTGGCGTACAGCTGGTCCAGAAGTGGTGCGTCGTAGATCGCTCCCTGGAAGCGGATACGCGGGTCGGAGCGCGCCGCCGTCCGCACCGCATCGACGTACCACTGGCTGTACGGGGCACTGCCGACGACGAGCAGCGGCTCGGCGAGAGTCGACGTGCGGTACGCGTGCACCGCCTCGAGCACGTGGTTCTCCGGCTCGAACCGGGCGACCACGAGGTGGTACCCCTTCGCCGTGACGCCGACCTCGACGAGCCGGTCCGAACCCGGCGCGATGACCTCGGCGCCGTACGGGATGACGACGCACCGCCGCCCGTACTCGGTGAGGACGTGGTCAGCGATGGCCTGGGCGTCGGCGATGACCTCCGTTCCCCATCTCACCGCGGCCCGCTCGGCCCAGCGGTAGTAGCGCGCCCCCATGCCCCGCCACTTCTCCCGGCGCGACTCCAGGCCGTCGAGGTGGATCGCGGTCGGGATGCGCGCGACGGCCAGCGGCTTGAGCATCGGAGCGTTGCCCGCGTTGAGGAGCAGCACGGCGTCGGGCCGGTCGGCGACGATCGCGTGAACCGTGCTGATCGCCGTGTGCGAGAGCGTCTCGGTCATCCGGTGGCGCACCGCCGGCGCGTTCACCAGCCGCATCCCCCGGTACTCCCGGATCCGCTGCCCAGGGTTCCGGCAGTACACCGTGACCTCGTACCCGCGCTGCACCAGCCGGGCGCCGATCTCCTCGACCGCGGTCTCGAATCCCCCGTACTGGGCCGGCACACCGCGCGTGCCCATCAGGGTGACCTTCACCCGGCAACCGTACTGCGCGCCCCGGAAGCCGCCGGGGCACGACTGATACGGTCCCGCCGTGCAGGTTCGGCCGGGTGCGATCGACGGCGTGTGGGAGTTCACGCCCGTCCTGCGACCCGACGACCGCGGCGTGTTCCTCGAGAGCTTCCGGTCCGACGTGTTCGCCCAGGCCGTGGGCCACCGCCTGGACCTGGCCCAGATGAACGTGTCGGTCTCGCGCCGCGGCACGGTGCGCGGCGTCCACTTCGCGGACGTGCCGCCGGGGCAGGCCAAGTACGTGCAGTGCCTCTCCGGTCGCATCCTCGACGTCGTGGTCGACATCCGGGTCGGGTCGCCCAGGTTCGGGCAGTGGGAGGCCGTCGAGCTGGACGACGAGCGGCGCAATGGCCTGTACCTCGCCGAGGGCCTCGGCCACGCGTTCTGCGCGCTGTCCGAGTCGGCGACCGTCGCCTACCTGTGCTCGACGCCCTACGCCCCGACCCGCGAGCACGGGATCACGCCGGTCGACCCGGCGCTGGGCCTGCCATGGCCCGGCGACCTCGAGCTCCTGCTCTCGCCGAAGGACACCGCGGCGCCCACGCTCCGGCAGGCCCTCGATCAGGGCCTGCTGCCGGAGTTCACGGCGTGCCAGGAGCACACCGACGGGCTACGCCGAGGCTGAGCGCCCGGAAGGCCACGCCACTCACGTCGACGACAGCACGCCCACCGACCGCAGCGCGGACGCCAGCGCCGCCGGCTCCACCGGCGCATGCACCGACGCCTGGGGAACGACGGCGTAGCGATGACCCAGCGCCAGTGCCAGCTCGCGGAAGATGTGATCGACTCCGGGGACCAGCGGAGGCTGGATCTCCACGACGGTCGATCCGGCCGGCAGCCAGAGCATGTGCGCCAGGCCGGCGCCGTGCTGGCCGACGATGACGGTCGCTCGTGAGAAGAGCCGGATCTGCTCGGCCGGCGCCATGCCGGTGAGCTCGACGACGCGCGACGGCACCGCGAGGGGGAGGTCGGCCACCGCGGCCGGCAGTCCGGGCGTCGACCGACGCTCCTGCCCGCCCATCTCCGTCTCGGACTGAGACGACCGGTAGAACGGATCGGTCACCTGCCGGTCGATGACGACGACCTGGGGCAGCCCGGCTGTCGGCGGTACGTCCTCGGCGCCCATCAGCCACCGCATCGCGGCAGCGGCGCCGACCAGGTCGCGGCGGCGGAACCGGGCCGGATCATCGAGGCCGACGAGGATGCGGGCGCTGTCAGCGGCGCGGATCATCGTGTTCAGGGCGTACCCGACGGAGACGGTCGTGACGTCGACGTCCGGTCGGATCGCGTCGATCCAGGCGTTCATCGGTCCGCAGTCACGCACGGCGAGCGCCTCGCCGGGATGGGCCTGCGCGTAGGCCGCGAACGGCCCGAGGTAGCCGAGCAGGAAGTGGTAGAACTGCTGGACCGATCCCGACCAGTGGTCCGCGAGCACGAGGGTGCGGTCCGGGCGGAAGCGGCGGCGCTCCCGACGAAGCCGGTGCCGGGACAGGCTCCGGTTCAGCTGCACCCGAAGGCGGTTGGGGCTCACGGCAGGTTCCTGCCCACGCCGAGGCTCGTCCGGTACGCGCGCCGGTCGACTCGCATCGACGGTCCGTCCTTCCATGCCCCGGCCCACCATGCCAGGGCCATCTGCTGCAGCGCATACTCCTCCCGGCCGAGCCGGTACGCGTCCTCGGCCCAGCCGTCGGCGTAGATCTGGCCGGTGCGGAACCGTTGCTGCATGGAGCGAGTATCCGCGGCGTGCGCCGCCAGGTTGTGCTTCGCCCGGACGTCGCGGGCCGCGTACAGGTTCGCGAACGCGTCGACGCCGACGAAGGTCGCCGGACGCCTGTTCCCCCAGCTGACGCCCATCGGGTAGTAGATGCGACCGTCCGGCTGGTAGACGGTCCCGCCGGGGGCCGCGTACGGCGGCGCGCTGAACCGCACCTGGGACAACGCCCGGTACACGATGTCCGCGTTGAAGAACAGCGCCTCGGGAACCCGCCGACCACCGGAGCGCAGGATCGTCGCCGCCCACCACAGGTGCTCGACGTTCTGCGTGTAGTCCGGGTTGACGATCCCGTGGTTGGTGACCGTGCCGTCCTCGTTCGCGTTGGTACCGGGGATGCGGATGTCGACGCGGACCCCGTTCACGTCCTGGACGCGGTGGAGGTCGTCCGGTCGCGCGAACGCGGCGATGCTCATCGCAATGAGCGACGACCGCCACTTCCCCGCGCTGCCGTACGTCGGCATCATCGCCAGCGCGAGCGCCGGCGCCGTGAGGTCCCAGGACACCGCGTCGGACTGGGAGTCACCCGGCGTCAGGACCTGCCCGAGACGGTTCGTCCAGTAGCGCGGCCCGCGGGCCGATGCGTACTCGGCCTCGCTGACGACCATCGCGGCGACGAGTCCTCGTTCCTGCCGGTTGAGCTCCGGCCACAGCAACCAGGCGGCCTGGCCGGTGGTTGTCGCCCACAGCGCGGACTGCCAGTCGTTGCCCCACCCACCAGGGGAGGAGGCACCGTGCTGGCATGCCAGCGACCGGATGTTCCACCGCGCGAAGTCCAGGAGCTGCTGGCGGCTGATCCCGTCGACGTCGGTCCAGCTCGTCGTGCGCAGCACGATCGACGCGGCCAGGGTCGCGTTGGCCGACCGACGGATCGCCTCCTCCATGTTCGCGTCCGTGCTCAGGGGGTCGTAGTACGGACGGCTCGTACGACCCGCCAGCCGGACGGTCAGCGCGTCCGTGACCGCGTAGCGCAGGCCGTCGCGCACCGTGGCGCGGATGTCCGGTCCGCCGGCCATGCCGGGGCGGCCCTTCGGCACCGTGGGGGGACGCACGTAGGCGGCGAGCGTCACGCCGTACGTCTCTCCCGCACGGGTCGCGGTCGGGCAGTGTCCCGGCGCCGTGGCCTGTCCGCCCACGAGCGCGACCTCGTCGCCGGTGAGGGGATGG
>JAFIHP010000151.1 GCA_017849335.1 Actinomycetales bacterium
CGGACGTGAGGCCGAGGATCTCGCCGACATCGTCCCCGACCTCCTCCCGGGCGTTCGGACCGCCGTGCTCCCCTCCTGGGAGACGCTGCCGCACGAACGGCTGTCGCCGTCGTCGGACACCGTCGGACGCCGCGTGGCGGTTCTCCGCCGACTCGCCCACCCCTCGCCGACCGATCCGTTCGCCGAGCCGGTCGACGTCCTCGTCGCCTCCGTCCGCGCGATCCTGCAGCCGGTCGTGACCGCGATCGCCGACGTCGAGCCGGTCCGGGCGCAGGTCGGGGACGACGTCGATCTCGCCGTCCTCGTCGAGCGGCTGGTCGAGCTCGGCTACGAGCGCGTGGACCTGGTCGAGCGCCGAGGTCAGGTGGCCGTGCGCGGCGGCATCCTCGACGTCTTCCCGCCGACCGAGGAGCACCCGCTGCGGGTCGAGCTCTGGGGCGACACGGTCGAGGAGGTCCGCGCCTTCGCGGTGGCGGACCAGCGCTCGCTGCACGTCGCGGAGGACGGTCTGTGGGCACCGGCCGTCCGAGAGCTGCTGCTGACCCCGGCTGTCCGGGAGCGGGCCGCCGAGCTCGCGCGCACGGCACCCCACCTCGCCGACCTCGCGGACAAGCTCGCACAGGGGATCCCGGCGGAGGGGATGGAGTCGCTCGCCCCGGTCCTGGCCGACGAGATGGCGGTGCCGCTCGCACTGATCCCCGGAGCGGCCCGGGTCGTCGTCCTCGAGCCGGAACGCGTGCGGCGTCGCGCCCACGACGTCGTGCGCACGGCCGACGAGTTCCTGGCGGCGTCGTGGCACAACGCCACCGTCGGCAACGCCGTGCCGATCGACCTCTCGGCGGCGAGCTACCTGGACCTGGAGGACCTGCGGGCTCTCTCGCGCGGACGCGGCGACGATTGGTGGGAGGTCACCTCGCTGTCGACCGACGCCGAGCTCGACGAGCCAGCCGCCGGCCGCCTGCGGATCGACGCCCAGGAGGCGAATGCGTACCGAGGCGACGTCGCGCGTGCCCTCGTCGACCTGCGCGAGTGGACCGGCGCCGGCGCGACCGCCGTCGTGGTGGCCGCGGGCAGTGGCTCGGTGTCGCGCTTCGTCGAGGAGCTCGCCGACGCGGGCGTGCCCGTCCGATCCGACGACCTCGCCGCCGTGCCGCCCGCGGGGCTGGCGACGGTCGTGCGCGGCGGGCTCCACGACGGCTTCGTGGTCCCCTCGATCGGGCTGTCGGTCCTGACGGAGTCCGACATCGCCGGGCAGCGGTCGTCGACCAAGGACATGCGCCGGCTCCCGTCTCGGCGCCGACGGTCGATCGACCCGCTGTCGCTCGCACCCGGGGACTTCGTGGTCCACGAGCAGCATGGGGTCGGCCGGTACGTCGACATGGTGCGCCGCACGGTCGCGGGTGCGGACCGGGAGTACCTCGTGCTGGAGTACGCCGGCAAGCGCGGGCAGCCGGCGGACCGCCTCTACGTCCCGATGGACCAGCTCGACCTGGTCACGCGCTACGTCGGCGGGGAGGCACCGACCGTGCACCGCCTCGGCGGAGCGGACTGGCAGAAGGCGAAAGGACGGGCGCGCAAGGCGGTCAAGCAGATCGCCGGCGAGCTGGTCCGCCTGTACGCCGCGCGGCAGGCGAGCGCGGGCTACGCGTTCGAGCCCGACACCCCGTGGCAACGCGAGCTCGAGGACGCCTTCCCCTACGCCGAGACGCCCGACCAGCTCGCCTGCATCGACGAGGTGAAGGCCGACATGGAGCGCACGGTCCCGATGGACCGGCTCATCTGCGGCGACGTCGGCTACGGCAAGACGGAGATCGCCGTCCGCGCGGCGTTCAAGGCGGTGCAGGACGGCAAGCAGGTCGCTGTCCTCGTGCCGACGACGCTGCTCGTGCAGCAGCACGCCTCGACGTTCGGCGAGCGCTACGCGTCGTTCCCGGTGAAGGTCGCCGCCCTGTCGCGGTTCAGCTCCGACGCCGAGGCCAAGGCGGCGGTCGAGGGGATTGCCGACGGCAGCGTCGACGTCGCCATCGGGACGCATCGGCTGCTGACGTCCGGCGTCCGGTTCAAGGACCTCGGACTGGTGATCATCGACGAGGAGCAGCGGTTCGGGGTCGAGCACAAGGAGCACCTCAAGGCGCTGCGCGCGAACGTGGACATGCTGGCGATGTCGGCGACACCGATCCCGCGGACGCTGGAGATGGCGGTCACCGGCATCCGCGAGATGTCCGTTATCCAGACCCCGCCCGAAGAGCGGCACCCGGTGCTCACCTTCGTCGGGCCTTACGACGACAAGCAGATCAGCGCCGCCATCAACCGCGAGCTGATGCGCGAGGGCCAGGTCTTCTTCGTGCACAACCGGGTCGAGTCGATCGAGCGCGTCGCGGCGCGGCTGCGCGAGCTGGTGCCGGAGGCGCGGATCGCGACGGCTCACGGCCAGATGAGCGAGGGTGCGCTCGAGCAGGTCATCCTCGACTTCTGGGACAAGCAGATCGACGTCCTCGTCTGCACCACGATCGTGGAGTCCGGCATCGACATCGCCAACGCCAACACGCTCATCGTCGACCGCGCCGACACCTTCGGGCTCTCCCAGCTGCACCAGCTGCGCGGTCGCGTGGGGCGTGGTCGGGAGCGGGCCTACGCCTACTTCCTGTACTCGCCCGAGAAGCCCCTCACCGAGACGGCGCACGAGCGGCTGGCGACGATCGCCCAGCACACCGACCTCGGGTCGGGCATGCACATCGCCCTGAAGGACCTGGAGATCCGCGGGGCGGGCAACCTCCTCGGCGGCGAGCAGAGCGGCCACATCGCCGACGTCGGGTTCGACCTGTACGTGCGGCTGGTTGGCGAGGCGCTCGCCGAGTACCGCGACGACGGTCCGGCTCCAGTCAGCGAGGTCAAGGTCGAGCTGCCGATCGACGCCCACATCCCGGCCGAGTACGTGCCCCACGAGCGGCTGCGCCTGGAGGCGTACAAGCGCCTGGCCGACGCCGCGACGTACGGCGCCGTCGAGGAGGTCGCGCACGAGCTGGTGGACCGCTACGGGCCGCTCCCCGAGCCGGTCGAGGCGCTGCTGGCCGTGGCCCGGTTCCGCGTCCTCGCGCGCGGAGCGGGCCTGGACGAGGTCGTGGTCCAGGGCAACGGGATCCGGTTCCACCCGGTCGACCTGCCGGAGTCCGGCCAGATGCGGCTGACCCGGCTCTACCCGCGCACGATCCTCAAGCCGGCGGTCCGTACCATCGTCGTGCCGCGCCCGGCGACCGCCCCGATGGGTGGTCAGCCGTTGCGGGGCACCGAACTGCTGGCCTGGGCGTCGGACCTGGTGAACGCCGTCCTGCAACCCGCACCGCCCGCCCCACCGAGGGAGCCGCTCACATGACCGCACCGCTGCGCCGCCGAACCCGCATCCTCGCCGCCTGCGCGGCAGCCGCGGCCGGGGCCCTCCTGCTGACCGGCTGCCAGGGGTCGCCCGGCGCGGCCGCGACCGTCGGCGACACGACCATCAGCGAGCAGCAGCTGGCCGATGACGTCGACCAGCTCACCAGCGACCCGAACTCCGGTGCGGCGCAGGACTCCTCGGCCGTCACGTCGCTGCTCGGGCGGTTGATCACCGTGGCGCTGGTCGACCAGCTCGCCGCGCAGCACGGCGTCGCGGCGACCGACGGGGAGATCGCCGCGCAGCTCGGTGCGTACGAGCAGCAGGCCGGCAGCAAGGACGCGGTCTACCAGGTGTTCGCCCAGCAGGGCGTGCCGGCGTCGCAGGTTCCCTCCATGCTCCGGCTGTCCGTGCTGGCCACCAAGCTCGGTCCGGTGCTCAAGCCCGAGGGGACGTCCGACGAGCAGACCCAGGCGATCGTCGACGCCATCACGGCGCTGAGCGACGAGGTGGGCGTGCAGGTCAACCCTCGCTGGGGCGCGTGGGACGCGAAGACCTTGAACCTCGGGCCCGCCCCGGACGACCTGTCCACGGTACCCAGCGGCGCGTGATGGCGACCGGCTCGCGGGTGCTCGAGCTGGTCGCCGTGATGGACCGGCTCCGCTCACCCGGCGGCTGCCCGTGGGATGCGCGGCAGACGCACGCCTCGCTGGTCGAGTACCTCGTCGAGGAGGCCTACGAGACGGTCGAGGCGATCGAGGACGATGACCGCGCCGGCCTGCGCGAGGAGCTCGGAGACCTCCTGCTCCAGGTCGTGTTCCATGCACGGATCGCCGCCGAGGACGCGGACGACCCCTGGACCATCGACGACGTGGCCGACGGCATCGTCGCCAAGCTCGTCGCCCGCCACCCGCACGTCTTCGGTGACGAGACCGCCGACACCGCGGAGGACGTCGAGGCCGGCTGGCATGCGCGCAAGATGCGCGAGAAGGGCCGCGCGTCGGTGACGGACGGCATCCCGTCCGCGCTGCCGGCCCTGGTCCACGCCGGCAAGGTCGTCTCACGCACGGCGCCCCTTGCCGATCGGCTGCCGGCCCTGCCGGGAGCGGCGGCCGCGGGCCGGGCGTTCGACGAGGTCGCGTCCGAGGACGACTTCGGCGACCTGCTGGTCGCCCTCGTCGACGCGGGACGGGCACGGGGGTACGACGCGGAGTCCGCCGCACGGCGGTCCTCCCGCCGGCGTATCGCGGCGGTCCGCGTCGCCGAGGGCCTGGCCCCGTGAGCGCGACGTCGCAGTTCCACGCGCTGGCGGACCGCGTGGTCGACGAGCTCCTGGCGCTCGATCCGGTCGAGGCCACGTGGCTGGGCGACCACCGGTTCGACGGCCTGCTGCCGGACCGGTCGGCCTCGGGCGTGGCCGGCGCGCTCACCACGGTCGATGACGCGGTCACGGCGCTCGACGCCGTCGACGACATCGCGCTGGACGCCGACGACCAGGTCGACCTGGAGATCCTCCGGTCGGGGTTGCTCCGCTGGCGGTTCGAGCTCACCGACGTGCGCCGGTACGAGTGGGACCCGATGGTGTGGAACCCGGGCACAGGCCTGTACCTCCTCGTCGCCCGGGAGACGCGTCCGGTCGACGAGCGGGCGGAGGCGGCGCGGTCGCGCCTCGCGGCCGTGCCGGACCTGCTCGCCACCGCCCGGTCGGTGCTTGGTGGCATGTCGCACATCCATGCCGAGACGGCGCTGGCGCAGCTCGCCGGGACGGCGTCGCTCATCGACGGGCCGGTGCGACAGCTCGCCGCGGACGACGGCGTCGTCGACGCGGGGCTGGCCGCCGTCGCCGAGTTCCGCGGGTGGCTGGACGAGCGGCTGCCGTCCTGCGAACGCGACCCGCGGCTGGGCCGACGCCTCTACGGGGGCGTGCTGTGGCACAGCCTGGACGACGACGTCTCCGCCGACGAGCTGCTGCGCGACGCCTTCGACGCCCTCGACGACGTGAACCTGCGCATGGCCGAGCTGGCACGTTCGTACCTGGGGACCGGCGGCTCGCGAGCCCAGGCGGTCCGGGCCGCGCTCGACCAGGTCGCGTCCTCGGCGCCGGTGACGGACGCGACGGTGCTTCCCCTGATGGAGGCGGCGCTCGCGCGAACGGCGGCCTTCGTGGCCGAGCGCGGGATCGTCACCAATCCGGGCCTGGATGTCCGCGTCATCGAGATGCCCGAGATCCACCGGGGCACCGCCGTCGCGTACAGCGATGCGCCGGGCCCGCTGGAGACGGCGGACGTGCCGACGTTCGTCGCCGTCGCCCCGACCCCTGCCGGGTGGACCGCGGAACGCGTCGCGTCGTTCTACCGGGAGTACAACGGCGTCAAGCTCCACGACCTCACGGTGCACGAGGCGATGCCCGGGCACGTGCTCCAGCTCGCCCGGGCCCGCCAGTGCGTGCGGCCGACCCGGGTTCGCGCGGCCGGCATGAGCGGGCCGTTCGTCGAGGGCTGGGCCGTGTACGTCGAGGAGGTGCTCGCCTCGGCCGGCTACGCACCGGACGACGACGCGCGGTCAGCGGTCGCGTTCGAGCTCCAGCAGCAGAAGATGGCGGCCCGCGGTGTCATCAACACGATCCTCGACATCGGGGTGCATGCCGATGGCATGACCGAGGCCGACGCGATGGCTCTCATGACCGACCGCGGCTTCCAGGAGGAGGGCGAGGCAGCCGGCAAGTGGCGTCGGGCGCTGCTCACCGCCGGCCAGCTGCCGACCTACTTCGCGGGGTACCGCGCGGTGTCCTCGATCGCGGCCGACCTCCGCGTGCTCCACCCGGACTGGTCCGACGCTCAGGTCCACGACCTGATGCTCGCGCACGGCTCGCCCGCACCGCGCCACCTGCGGACGCTCCTGGGGCTGTAGCAGCGCACCATTGCCGGCCGTGACCTGCCGGAGGACACTGGCCGCGCTGGGGGCAGCGAGGAGGTCGAGATGTCCGATGGCTACGGAACGGTCATGGTCGGCAGGCTGAAGGTCCCCTTCGACGAGGTCGCGGCGTCGATCGAGCGGTGGATCGCCGAGCGGAAGGTGCCGGGCTTCCGGCACGAGGACCTGATGCTGTGCGCCGACGGCGTCACGGTCATCGCGTCGGTGCACTTCGACGACGAGGCCAGCTACCGGGCCCTCGCCGCCGACCCCGAGCAGGCGCGGTGGTGGGCCGAGGTCGCGTCGTCGCAGCTGGACGGCGACCCGCAGTGGTTCGACGGTGCCTGGCGGGCGTGCCTGTCACCCTCGTGAGCGTTCCGGCTCGGCAAGCGGTTGCACACCGGCCGGACTAGGCTTCGGGCATGGCTGCAATCGAAGCGATCATCGCCCGCGAAATCCTCGACTCCCGTGGCAACCCGACCGTCGAGGTCGAGGTCCTGCTCGACGACTACACCGTCGCCCGCGCTGCGGTGCCCTCCGGTGCGTCGACCGGTGCGTTCGAGGCGACCGAGCGTCGCGACGGCGACGAGCGCTACGGCGGCAAGGGCGTCCAGGGCGCGGTCACCGCGGTCGAGGAGGAGATCCAGCCCGAGATCATCGGCGTCGAGGCGACCGAGCAGCGCCTGATCGACCAGATGATGATCGACCTCGACGGGACGCCGAACAAGTCCCGCCTGGGGGCGAACGCGATCCTCGGTGTCTCGCTGGCGGTCTCGCGCGCAGCCGCGCTGTCGGCCGAGCTGCCGCTGTTCCGCTACGTGGGCGGCCCGAACGCGCACGTGCTGCCCGTCCCGATGATGAACATCCTCAACGGTGGAGCGCACGCGGACTCCAACGTCGACATCCAGGAGTTCATGATCGCCCCGATCGGCGCAGCGACCTTCGCGGACGCGCTGCGTCAGGGCGCCGAGGTGTACCACGCGCTCAAGAGCGTCCTCAAGGCCGAGGGCTACGCGACCGGCCTCGGCGACGAGGGTGGCTTCGCCCCGTCGCTTCCGAACAACCGCGCCGCGCTCGAGCTCATCGGCGTCGCGGTCGCCAAGACCGGGCTCACCCTCGGCACCGACATCGCGCTCGCACTCGACGTCGCCTCCACCGAGTTCTTCGCGGACGGCTCGTACGCGTTCGAGGGCGAGCCGCGCTCGGCCGAGTGGATGACCGGCTACTACGAGTCGCTCGTCGCGGACTTCCCGGTCGTCTCGATCGAGGACCCGCTGGCCGAGGACGACTGGGCCGGCTGGGTCCACCTGACCGATGCCCTCGGGGACCGTATCCAGCTGGTCGGCGACGACCTGTTCGTCACGAACCCGTCGCGACTGCAGCGCGGCATCGACGAGGGCGCTGCCAACGCGCTCCTGGTCAAGGTGAACCAGATCGGCACCCTGACCGAGACCCTGGACGCCGTGGCCCTGGCCCACCGCAACGGCTACCGCTGCATGATGTCGCACCGGTCGGGCGAGACCGAGGACACCACCATCGCCGACCTCGCCGTGGCCACCGACTGCGGCCAGATCAAGACCGGGGCGCCGGCCCGCTCCGAGCGGGTCGCGAAGTACAACCAGCTCCTGCGGATCGAGGAGGAGCTGGCGGACGCGGCACGGTACGCAGGTGCGTCCGCGTTTCCGCGTTTCGCTCGCTAGCCCCACCTGTCACACGTGACACCATCGGTGCCGTGAGCACCGGCACGCCGACGCGACCCGTCGCGCCCCGACCGGCGCAGCGGGGATCGCGGTCGTCGTTCACCGGTCGTGCGCTCGTGCTCGCGCTGGTCGCGACGGCGCTGCTGGTGTCGATGGCCGTCCCGGTCCGGGCGTGGCTGGCCCAGCGGGCGCAGATCGCCGACCTGCGCGCCCAGGTCGATGAGGCGGCCGCGCGCGTCGAGGCGCTCGCCGTCGAGAAGAAGCGCTGGGACGACCCGTCGTTCGTCGCGGCGCAGGCACGCGACCGGCTCCACTTCGTGCTGCCCGGTGAGGTCGGCTACGTCGCCGTCGGCGCGCAGGAGCAGGCCGGTGCGACGGCCGAGGCGGCGGTCGCGGGCCAGCCCTGGTACGCGAACCTGTGGGACGGACTGCAGCAGGCGGACGACCACGCGAGCCTGCCCGCGGGGACCGCGACCCCGTGAGCGGACTGTCGCCGGCTGACGCCGCGGCGGTCACGGACCAGCTCGGCCGTCCCGTCAGAGGCGCTGTCGCCGTCGCCCACCGATGCCCGTGCGGAGCACCCGACGTCGTCACGACGTCGCCGACCCTGCCGGACGGCACTCCCTTCCCGACGGTCTACTACCTGACCTGCCCCCGCGCGGCGTCCGCGATCGGGACGCTGGAGGGCAGCGGGCTCATGCGCGAGATGGAGGAGCGCCTCGCGGTCGACGAGGAGCTCGCGGCGGACTACCGCGCGGCGCACGAGGCCTAGCTCGTCGACCGCTCCCGCCTCGGCCGGGTGGACCAGATCGACGGTATCAGCGCGGGGGGCATGCCGGACCGCGTGAAGTGCCTGCACGTGCTCGCCGCGCACGCGCTCGCCGCAGGACCGGGCGTCGACCCGCTGGGCGACGACGGTGTCGCGTCGATGGCGCCATGGTGGCAGCGGAACCCCTGCGGGGTGTCGGGACCGCAGCAGTGACGACGGTCGCCGCCATCGACTGCGGCACGAACGCCATCCGGCTGCTCGTGGCGGAGGTCGGCCCGGACGGCACCCTGACCGACCGGGTGCGGCTCATGCGGACCGTCCGGCTGGGCGAGGGGGTGGACCGGACCGGGGCGTTCGCCGAGTCTGCGCTGACCCGCACCTTCGCCGCCGTGGACGAGTACGCGGCCATCATCAGCACCCACGACGTCGAGCGCGTGCGGTTCGTCGCGACCTCGGCCAGCCGTGACGTGTCGAACCGGACCGTGTTCGTGGACGGGGTCCGGTCCCGCATGGGTGTCGATCCCGAGGTGATCTCCGGCCAGGAGGAGGCCGCCTTGTCGTTCGCGGGCGCCGTCGGGGGCCTGCCGCCCGGGCTCGCCGAGCGCCCGACGCTCGTGGTCGACATCGGCGGCGGCTCCACCGAGTTCGTGCTCGGCGACGGTCAGCCCGCGGCGTCGGTCAGCGTCGACATCGGATGTGTCCGCATGACGGAGCGCCACCTGCACGGCGACCCGCCGACCACCGCCGAGGTGATGGCGGCGCAGGCCGACATCGACGCCGCGGTCGCGCGCGCCGCGGCGGCCGTGCCGCTGCGGGAGGCGGCGTGCTTCGTGGGACTGGCGGGGACGGTGACCACGGTCGCGGCCATGGCGCTCGACCTGCCCGAGTACGACGCGTCCATCCTGCACGGATCGGTCGTCAGCGCGGCGGCGGTCGAGGACGTGACCACCCGGCTGCTGGCCATGTCGCGCGCCGACCGGGCGGCTCTCCCGTACATGCATCCGGGCCGGGTCGACGTGATCGGCGCCGGGGCGATGGTGCTGAGGACCGCCATTGGCGCGGCAGGCGCGGCGGAGGTCATCGTGTCCGAGACGGACATCCTGGATGGCATCGCTTACAGGCTCGGAGCACGATAGTGCTCTACACCACTGGAACCTTTCATGTAATCGCTTGAGACGGGCTCCACGGCGTCCCTACACTCGCAGGTCAGGAGGTACCGTGGCCATCACCATCAAGGACGTCGCCGACGCCGCTGGCGTCTCGACGGCGACGGTGTCCCGCGCGCTCCGAGGGCTCCCGAACGTCGACTCCGCCACGCGCGAGCGTATCCAGCGGATCGCCACGGACCTCGACTACGTGATCTCGCCCAGTGCGTCGCGGCTGGCGAGCGGCCGGACCGGAAGCATCGCGGTCATCACGCCCTACATCGCCCGGTGGTACTTCAGCACCGTGCTGTCCGGCGTCGAGTCGGTGCTCCAGAGCGCGGGCATGGACCTGCTGCTGATGAGCGTGAGCACGCCCGAGGGGCAGCACCGGCTTCCTCCGGCCCCGCGCCTGCGGCGCCGCGTCGACGGCGTCCTCGTGATCGGGCTGCCGCCGCAGGACGCCCAGTTGCACGAGGTGCTCTCACTGCGCATGCCCACGAGCCTGATCGGCCTGGTCATGCCCGGTGTGCCGAGTGTCGCGATCGACGACGTCGTCGCCGGTCAGATCGCCACGCAGCACCTGATCAACCTCGGTCACGAGCGGATCGGGGTGATCAACGGCGCCCCGATCATGTCCCCCTACACGGCGGAGAACGACCGCTTCCGCGGCTTCGAGGCGGCGATGACCGACGCCGGCCTGCCCGTCGACCCGATGCTCGAGGCCTACGGGTACTTCACGATCGCCGGCGGGGAGCAGGCGATGACCGCGCTGCTGACGCAGAAGAACCCGCCGACCGCCGTGTTCGCGATGTCGGACGAGATGGCCTTCGGTGCCATGAAGGCGATGCGCAGCCACGGCCTGGTCCCGGGCCGCGACATCTCCCTGGTCGGCATCGACGGCCACGACATGTCGGAGTTCTTGGACCTCACGACGGTGGTCCAGCCGGTGCACGACCTCGGTCGGATCGCCGCCGAGGCGCTGGTGCTCCAGCTGCGCAGCCCGGGCGTCGAGGTTCCGACCGATGCGATCCGCCTGCCGACCCAGCTGATCGTCCGCGGCTCGACCAGCCCGAAGCGCGCCTGACGCGAGGAGGGGCGAGCGCCGCATGGCGCCCGCCCCTCCTCGGTCGATGCCGACGGCTTACGAGATGCGCGGCTGGTCTCCCGCGGAGTCGAACACGTAGGTCCGCGCCGGGTTGACCTTCACGACGGAGCCGATCTTCGGCGCGGCGAGCCCCTGCCCG
>JAFIHP010000152.1 GCA_017849335.1 Actinomycetales bacterium
CCGAACGCTGCGAGGTCACTCGTGCGCGTTGAGTGGTGAGTTGTGGCCTCATGCGAGCGAAGCGAGCGGGCCACAACTCACCACTCAACAATCGTTCGAAGGGCGCGAGACCGAAACCACCAGGCACCAGCCACCGGGATGGGTCCTGCACCTGGCGCTCACCCCTCGGCCGGATCTACCAACACACCCCACCCGACCTCGTGCCCCCGCCACCACCACGACCACCCGACGACCCACCACCCTTCTGAGCGACGGCCCGTCTGGCGCTACGAGCGGTAGACGTAGACCGTCGTTCCGAGCGGGACGTGGTCGAACAGCCAGCGCGCGCCGTCGTAGTCGCGCAGGTTCACGCACCCGTGCGAGCCGCCGTTGTACCCGTCGCGGGCGAAGTACGGCGAGTAGTGGACGGCCTGACCGCCGCTGAAGAACATCGCGAACGGCATCGAGGTCCGGTACAGAGAGGACACGTGGTCGCGACTCTTGCGGGTCACGTGGAAGGTGCCTTCGCGCGTCTCCGCCCCGGTGAACCCGAAGCGCGCGTCGAGGGTCTTGCGGACCGTGCCGTCGTCGACGAGCCGGACGAGCTTCGTCGTCTTGTCGACGCAGACCACCAGGTCTTTGCGGCAGGCGGCGGGCACCTTCCCGACCGTGCCGGCCATGTCGCCGATCAGCTCCCAGGTTCCGGGTCCGACGACGCCCGTCGGCCTGTACCCGAACTTCGCCTGCGCCTTCTTGACCGCGGCGACTGTCGAGTCGCCGAGCTTCTGCGCGGCCCGACTGGTCGCCGTGATCTCGTACCCGAGCCACACGAGCCGATCCTGCAGGATCTTCACGCGCCATCCGTGCGCCCCGAGCCGAAGCGGCAGCGTGCTCGCCGGCTTCGGTTCCGCCGGGGGTGTCGGTGCGGGAGTCACCTCGATCGGAGGCGTCGGTGTCGGCGTCGGCGAAGGCGCCGGGGGTTCGGTCGGCGGCATCGGGGACGGCTCGAGTGTCGTGGTCGGCGCCGGGGATGCGTCGTCGGCGATCGCCGGTGCCGCTGCGGCGACGAGCAGCGCGCAGATCGCCGCGCCCGCCAGGGCCGCTCTCATCGGTCGCGAGGACACGTGGCGCAACGTAGGCACCGCGCTCAGTCCTCGAACCAGCGGGGCGACTGGGTCCGGGGCGGGAAGAGCCGGTGCGGCCACACCACGAGCCGGGGCTCACCGCGCAGGTTGGCCTCGTGCGCCCGAGCGAGCGCACCGCCGACCTGTCCGGCGTGGTCGACCTGCTCCGTGCCGATCCCGAACGCGCCGGCCAGCGCCGCCCAGTCCGGCGTGAACAGATCGACGCCGCGCTCGGGGTGGCCGAACACCTGCTGGTCGTACCGGAGCATCCCGTAGCCGCCGTCATCGACGACCAGCACGGTCACGGGCAGCGACTCCTGCGCCATCGTCGCGAGCTCGCCGAGCGCGAACATGGGACCACCGTCCCCGCAGACGGCCAGTGTCGGCGTGCCGGCGGCGGCCGGTCCGATCGCCGCCGGGAGCGCGAAGCCGAGCGTGCCCCAGCCGACGGAGTGGACCAGCCGACGCGGTCGCGGCTGCGACGAGTAGCCGCCCACCCAGTACGCGCCGACCGCCATGTCGCAGACGATCGCGGCATCGTCCGGCCAGCCGCCGTCGACCTGGCCGACGAACTCGATGGCCGAGGCGGTGCGCGGGTCGGCGCCCAGTCGCGTGAGGACGGACTGCCGGACACCGCTGACGTCGGTCCAGCGCGGGCGATCGGCGACCCCGGACTCGTCGAGCGCCTCGGCCAGGGCGGTGAGGGTGAGCGCGACGTCGGCGTCGATGCTCACGTCGAAGTCGACGGTCCGTCGCACGAGGTCGCCGAGGGCAACGACCGCGCGCACGGGTGGCAGTGTCATCCGCCAGTTCTTGGTGTTCATCGCATCGAACGACGAACCGAGCACGAGCAGGAGATCGGCCTCGCCGAGGAGCGCGGCGACCTCCGGCTCGTGGATGGGCGCGTCGACCAGCAGCGGGTCGCCGGCGAGCAGGCCGCGGCCCGCGTAGCTGGTGAGGATCGGGGCGCCGAGGCGGTGGGCGAGGGCCTGTGCGGCGGCCTCCGCCTGGGCGGCGACGACGCCACCGCCCAGCCACAGGATCGGTCGCCGGGCGGCCGCGATGACCTCGGCGAGTGCGGTCACCTCGTGCGGGTCGCATCCCGGCGCCGGCAGTCGCGGCAGGTGCGGCACGGCGGCCGTCCACTCCTCGCCGAGCACGTCGGTCGGCACGCCGACGTAGCTGCCCTGCGCCGGGGGTCCCCAGGCGTCGCGAAGGGCCAGGACGGTCGACGCGATCGCCTCCTGCCGGGTGCGCGCCGATCGTGCGGTCGCGCCGAACGCCTCGAACATCGCGCCCTGGTCGACCATCTCGTGCAGGAGTCCGCGGGGACCGCCGGAGACGCGGTGCCCCATCGACACCTCGCTGGCGAGCACGATGACCGGCGACCCGCTGATGTACGCCTCGCCGAACGCGGTGACGACGTTGGCGGTGCCCGGGCCGCTGGTCACGACAGCGGCCGACGGGACTCCGCGCGTCCGGTAGTACGCGTCCGCCGCGTACCCGGCGGCCTGCTCGTGCCGGACGCCGACGATCCGCGGCGCGACCGCCGAGTCGACGTCCCAGAACGGCAGGTTGTGCACACCCGGGATCCCGAAGACGTGCGTGGTGCCGTGCTGGCCCAGCAGTTCCAGGATCGCGCCCGCCACGGACAGGCCGCCCGTGCTCATGCCCGTGCCTCGAACATCCCGAGCAACGCCGCCACCCCGAGCACGCTGCGCGGTGCGTAGGCGACGCGCCACAGGCCGCCGTGCGTGGCGTCGCGGGTGAACAGGTCCATCGGATTCCCCAGCGGCGTGGCGGGGTTCGCCGGCGCCGCCGGGTTGCGCAGGTCGTGGACGAGTAGGGCGGCCATCAGCGCGGTCGACGTCCCCGGCTCGAACACCTCGACGCCGAACCGACCCGCGCCGGCATAGGCCGCCGCGAGCGCCCGATTGCGGACGACGGATCGCGTCCGCGTCGCCGGCGCGAGGTTGATCGACACCGGTACCCCGTCGGCCCGCGCCGCCAGGGCTCGCCAGCGCTGCATCCGCTTGGCGAGCGCGTAGTTCGGTCCCTGCTGCGAGACGAGGGTGTCGCACAGGCCGAACTCCCGGCCCGCGTCGTCGGTCCAGGTCGCGGGATAGTTCGGCTCGAACTGCTTCAGCAGCCGCAGCGGGCTCTGGAGGAAGCCGCTGATCCCGCGGGCCTGCCAACGGCGCCGCGAGTCGTCGACGACGTCCATCGGCACCGCGAAGACATCGGTCGGCGTGGCGAGGTACGCGAGGGTGAGGTCATCACGCTGCGCGCGCAGGCGCTCGACGACGGCGTCGGCGGCGACGGTGAGCAGCACGTGCGTCGCGCCGTCGGCGTAGGCATACGTCCCGAGCACGAAGGGCTGCTCGATCTCCCCGAGCCACGTCGCGATCTCCGGTGCCTGAGAGATGAGGTCGACCCCGGCCCGGCCCGCGACCGTCGCGTCGTCGTCCGGGTGCACGGTTCCGCCGACCACGAACGGCGGAGCGCCGTCCGCGGCGAGGCGGATCGGCACCCGCAGCGTCCCGGCCGTGCTGCGCGTGGTCTCGATCAGCCGTTGCCACACGTCGGTCCGCGCCAGGTCGACGGCGTGGACGGTCGCGCCCCATCGCAGAAGGGATCGCGTCGGGCCCATCTCGGCCGCAGCGCCGAGCACGGCGACGTCCACGTCGCGCAGGTCCAGCCAGTCCGGGTTCGCCATCAGCAGGTCGATCGCCTCGGCGACGCCCCGCTCGGCGACACCGCGCGCGACCCACGTGTCGACCTGGCGGCGCAGGTCGTCGCCGAACAGCCGACGGCCCCGGTACGGCAACGTGAGCTCCGCCTCGGCCGGCGCGGTCCCGCGGACCGTGACCGATGCGAGGCCAGGAGCGGTGTACCGCGCCATCGCGTCCGGCAGCGACGACCGCTCTCCCGCCCGGACCAGCTCGAACCGCCGGTGGGCGGAGGCCAGGCCGTCGCGCGAGATCGTGAGTGCGGCCTCGGGCGACATCGCGGCGACCCGGACCAGGTCGCGGAGCGGACCGAGATACCCGCCGCGCCAGTCCGATGTGTGCTCGATGCGGGCGGCGAGCGCGGGATCGACCGCGCGGGCGCTGTCCGCGAAGACCGCTCGCCCGGTCGCGGTCGTGCTGCGCCGACCGTCGCCCCCCTCCGGGAACGCGACGCCGTCCGTCACCGGTCCGTCGGCCATCCGGCGAGGATAGCCAACACCCCGGTCAGTGCTGGGGGCAGAGAGCGGCACCCAGCTCCGCGGCCACGTCGAGCGTCACCCGGACGTCGTCGGTCGTCGTGCGGAAGTTCGTGAAGCACGGCCGAAGCCACGTCTGGCCGTCGATGACGGCGGGAGACACGTACACCCGACCGTCACGCTGCATCGCGCGGCACAGCTCGTCGTTGTGCCGGTCGACGTCCGGGCACCCGGGGACGACGTGCCGGATCGGGACGATCGACAGCTGGGGCGGGTACGGCCGGGTCTGGAAGTCCGCACGCTCGCTGGCAAGCCGGTACATCAGCCGGGCCTGCTCGAGGTTCGCCTCGATCGCCGCGCGGAAGGCGTCGGCACCGTGCACCCGGAGCGCGAGCCACAGCTTGAGGGCGCGGAACGGACGCGAGTACTCCAGCGTGACGTCCACCGCGTTGAGCTCGTCGCCCTCGTGCGGGATGTAGGCCTCGTCGTGCGCGAAGGCGGAGGAGAGGTCGGTCGTCCAGCGGACGAGCACGGCGCTGCACGCCTTCGGCACGAACATCCACTTGTGCGCGTCTACTCCGAGGGAGTCGACGCGGTCCAGCCCGGCGAACAGGGGCGCGGCGGACGTGGTCGACGCCGGCAGGCCGTACGCGCCGTCGACGTGCAGCCACACTCCGCGCGGCTGGCACACGTCCGCGATCGCCCCGATGGGGTCGACGGCGCCCGTCAGGGTGGTGCCGGCGGACGCGACGACGGCGATCGGAGTGATGCCGGCGTCGACGTCGGCGTCGATCCGGGCCGCGAGGTCGTCCGGGCGCATCCGCCGACGGTCGTCGATCGAGACGGAGCGGACCCAGTCGCGCCCGATCCCCAGCAGCTCGGCGGCCCGCGTGACGGAGTAGTGCGCCTCCGCGGACGCGTAGATCGCGACCCGATGCCCGCACATGCCGGTGGAACGGCTGCCCGGCAGGGCACGCTCGCGCGCCGCCGCCAGGCCGGTCAGGTTGCTGATCGTGCCGCCGCTGGTGAAGGAGCCGGCCGTCGCCGGGAAGCCGAGGAACTGCGCCAGCCAGCTGATCGCCTGGCGCTCGAGTCGCGTGGCCGCGCGGGCGTCGAGGGCGAGGTTGATGTCGTACGAGTGCGCGAGCAGGTCGGCGAGCGCGCCGACCTCCAGCCCGCTCGACCCGATGTACGCCAGGTAGCGCGGGCGAGCCTGGGCCACGGACGCATCGAGGACGTCGCCCGCGAGGTCGAGGTTGACCAGGACGTCGCCCGGCCCCGTCGGCAGCGGCTCCGCCAGTGCGTCGAGCAGCGCCGGCGACGTCTCGGTCTCGACGTCGCGGGCGGTGTCGAAGTCCCGCCAGGCGTTCGCGACCATGCGCGCCGCGTGCTCCAGCGCCGTGTCGCGCTGGTCGCCGAGGGACAGCGGACGTGTCATCGGCGTCCCTCAGCCGGCCCGCGCGGCGAGCTGCTTGCGGTACGGCGCGAGCTCCTGGGTCCGATCGACGCCGACGACGCCGACGAGTCCGCTCGCGTCGTGGTACTCCACGATGCACGGCCCGTCGACGCTGCCCTCGACGAGCTCGATCCGGTCGGCGATCCCGGGCATCCCGAACGACTGCAGCTTGTGGTGGTACTGGTCGGACCAGAACGACGGCATCGCGCAGAACGGACCGCGGTCGGGCTCGTCGCCGGCGAGGAGGGCCGCGAGCGTCGCTCCCGCGCGACGCCCGGTCTCGGTCGGCATGTTCCAGTGCTCGATCCGCCGCGCCACGGAGCCGAACAGCGCGTTCGGGTGGCGGGCGATGTCGCCGACGGCCACCACGGGTGCGGACGACGTCGCCACCTGCATCGCGCTGTCGGTCAGCAGCCCGTCGGACAGGTCGAGGTCGTTGCCGGCGAGCCACTCCACGTTCGCGACCGAGCCGACGGCCTCGATGACGACGTCGGCCGGGAGCTCGGTGCCGTCGCTGAGCACGGCGACCTGGACGTGGTCGTCGCCGACGAAGGAGTCGATCGAGTGGCCGAGGTGGAAGCGGACGCCGTGCTCCTCGTGCCGCCGTCGCATCCCGGCTCCGAGCTCGGCCCCCAGCGGGCGGACCATGGGCTGCTCGTCGATGGCGACGATCGCGACCTCGGCGCCGAGCGCGCGCGCGGTCGCCGCGGTCTCGCACCCGATGAAGCCCGCACCCATGATCAGCACGTGCGTACCGGGCCGCAGCCGGTCGCGGACCGCGTGCGCGTCGGCCGCGGTACGCAGGACGTGCCGCCCCTCCTGGGGTCCGGGGATCGGCAGGCGACGGGGCCGGATGCCCGACGCGACGACAAGGCCGTCGAACGCCAGCGTCGTGCCGTCGGCCAGAGTGACGGTCCGCTCGGCGAGGTCGCTGCTGACCGCGGCCGAGCCGAGGCGCCAGTCGACGTCCTCGATGCTGGCCTTGCGGCGGAACTCCAGGCCGGGCACGTCGACCCCGCCGGCGAGCGCCTCCTTGGACAGCGGCGGCCGGTTGTAGGGCAGGTGCACCTCGTCGCCGACGACCGTGATCGTTCCGGTGAACCCGTTGGCGCGCAGGGCCTCGGCGGCACGCAAGCCACCCAGGCCGGCGCCGACGATGACGACCGAGCTCATGCCGCTCTACTCGACCGAGATCGCCTGCATCGGGCACACGTCGGCGGCGCTCTCGATGTCGTCGCGGCGGCTCTCGTCGGCCTCGGCGACGTACTGCAGCTTGCCGTCCTCGTCGAGCTCGAACACGTCGCTGGCCTCGAAGCAGCACTGGCCGTAGTGCTGGCACTTGTCCATGTCGACGAACACCTTGACCGTCACTGCTTCTCCTCGATCGTTGATGGGTACAGGTCCTTCGACGGCGTGCGGATCCCTCGGAACTCCCAGTCGCCGCCCTGGGCCGTCGAGATGACTTCCTCGCTCTCGGTCGGCTGGGCGCCGACATCGTCGCGGACCGGCGTCGGTCCCTCGACGATCGTGTTCGTCAGCCGGCCGAGGCCTTCGACCTCCACCTCGACGACATCGCCGGGGTAGACGGTCCGGGAGTTCGCCGGTGTCCCGGAGAAGAGGATGTCGCCCGGAACCAGGGTGATCGTGCGGGCGATGTCGGCGACGAGGTAGTGCATGTCCCACTCCATCTCGTCGGTCGAGGCGTCCTGCTTCACCTCCCCGTTCACCAGCGTGCGGATCTGCTTTCCGCGGAAGTCCCAGTCGGTGACGAGGCCGGGTCCGATCGGCGCGAGCGTGTCCGCCCCCTTGACGCGGAGCATGGATCCCGCATCCGTGTCGCGGAAGTCGTGGAGGCCGTAGTCGTTGCCGACGGTGTAGCCCGCGATGTAGTCGGCGGCCTCGTCCGGGGAGATGTTGCGGCAGGTCCGGCCGATGACGATCACGATCTC
>JAFIHP010000153.1 GCA_017849335.1 Actinomycetales bacterium
ACGAGAGCACGACACGCACGACCCGGGCTCGGCAGCAGGTGCCGACACCACACGAAAGGCGAAGGACCAGTGGCCAAGGCGACCGACATCCGACCCAAGATCACGATGGCGTGCGAGGACTGCAAGCACCGCAACTACATCACCAAGAAGAACCGTCGGAACGACCCCGACCGGCTCGAGATGAAGAAGTTCTGCCCGAACTGCGGCAAGCACACCGGCCACAAGGAAACGCGCTAACCGAGCGCCGTCCGGCTCTCGCCATGGCGCTGAACCCCGCGTTCGTCGGCCGCACCTTCGCGCGGCCCGGTACCTACCTGGTCGGGCGCGAGAAGGTGCGCGAGTTCGCGAGCGCCATCGGCGACCTCAACCCGGCCAGCCACGACGTCGCCGCGGCCCGCGCGCTCGGGTACGCCGACGTCGTCGCCCCGCCGACGTTCGCGATCGTGCTCGCGCTGGCCGCGAGCTCTGCCGTCGTCAAGGACCCCGAGCTGGGCCTGGACTACTCCCGCGTCGTCCACGGTGAGCAGGGTTTCGAGTACGTCCGTCCGGTCGTAGCCGGGGACGAGCTCTCGATCATCACGACCATCGAGAGCGTCAAGCAGCTCGCCGGGAACGACCTGATCGCCACCTCCGGCCGCATCACCGACGCGACCGGCGCCCACGTGCTGACGACGCGGTCGCTCCTCGTCTCCCGCGCGCCCGACGAGGATCCCGCATGACCGCGCCCCTGGCCGTCGAGGTCGGCACCGAGCTGCCGGAGCAGTCGTTCACCGTGACGCGCGCCGACCTGGTCCGCTCTGCGGGCGCCTCCGGCGACGTCAACCCGGTCCACTGGAACCAGCGGGTCGCGCAGGCCGGGGGCCTGCCCGACGTGATCGCCCACGGCATGCTGACGATGGCGCTGGCCGGCCGGGTCGTCAGTGACTGGGCGGGGGACCCCGGGCGCGTGCTGGCGTACAGCGTCCGGTTCACCCGACCCGTCGTCGTCCCCGACGACGGGATGGGAGCCACGGTGACCGTCTCCGCCAAGGTGACTGCGGTCGATGACGGCGTGGCGGCGCTGTCGGTGACCGCCAGCTTCGACGGCCAGACCGTGCTGGGGCGTGCGACCGCACGCGTCCGTCTGGGCTGAGGTGGCGTCCGCCACCGGACGGCCGACCCTCGCGCAGCGCACGACGTTGCGCGTCGGCGGCGCCGCGCAGGACTGGGTCACGGCGACGACCGAGGCGGAGCTGGTCGATGCGGTCGCGCGGGCCGACTCCCGGCGCACGCCCGTCCTGCTGCTCGGAGGCGGGTCGAACCTGCTGGTGTCCGACGAGGGCTTCCCGGGAATCGTCGTCGAGGTGGCGACGCGCGGTGTCGTCCTCGACGAGGAGCCCGACCAGGTCGACCTCCGCATCGCTGCCGGCGAGCCGTGGGACGACGTGGTCGCGCTCGCCGTCCGTCGGGGCTGGAGCGGCGTCGAGGCGCTGTCCGGCATCCCGGGTCGTGTCGGAGCGACACCCGTCCAGAACGTCGGCGCCTACGGGCAGGAGATCGCGTCGGTGGTCCGCGAGGTCCGGGCCCTCGACCGGACGACCGGTCGCATCGCGACGATGGCGGCACCGGAGTGCGGGTTCGGCTACCGCACGAGCCGGTTCAAGGCCCAGCCCGACCGGTGGGTGGTGCTGGAGGTCGGCTTGCGGCTGGGCGTCGGCGGTCTCGGCATCGCGCGCTACGGGCAGCTCGCCGACGCGCTCGGCGTCCAGGTCGGCGACGTCGCGGGGGTGCACGCCATCCGCGACGCCGTGCTCGGCCTGCGACGAGGCAAGGCGATGGTGCTCGACGACGCCGACCACGACACCTGGAGCGCCGGGTCGTTCTTCACCAACCCGGTCGTCGACGACGGTGCCGAGCAGGTCCCGGTGAGCTGTCCGCGCTACCCGGCGGCCGGTGGGGTCAAGCTGAGCGCGGCGTGGCTCATCGAGCACTCGGGCGTCGGGCGGGGGTTCCGGCTCCCCGGCTCCCAGGCGGCGATCTCCACGCGGCACACGCTGGCGCTGACGAACCGCGGCGGGGCGACGGCCGCGCAGGTGGTCGAGCTGGCCCGGGCGGTCCAACAGGCCGTCGCCGACCGCTTCGCGATCGTGCTCGAGCCCGAGCCGCGACTGGTCGGCGTCAGCCTCTAGCCCGACCACGTCACACCCGCGAGACGACGCAGACGGTTAGATCCCGGGGCGAAATGCCCGGTTTGCTAACAGTCTGCGTCGCGTCGGCGGTGTGGGCTAGCGGGCCTCGGACAAGAGCGCGGCCATCCGGCCGACGCCCTCGGTGATGTCGGCGTCCGACGTCGCGTAGGACAGGCGCAGGTACCCCGGCGTGCCGAAGGCCTCGCCCGGGACGACCGCGACCTCGACCTCGTCGAGGATCACCGACGCCAGGTGGGCCGACGACTCGATCGTCTGGCCCCGCAGCGTGCGACCGACCACGTCCTTGACCGAGGGGTAGACGTAGAACGCGCCCTCGGGCGTCGGGCAGTCGACGCCGGGGATCGCGTCGAGCAGCCCGGAGATCAGCAGCCGCCGCCGGTCGAACGCGACCCGCATCTGCGCGACGGCCGACAGGTCGCCGCTGACGGCGGCGAGCGCGGCGATCTGCGACACGTTGGCGACGTTCGACGTCGCGTGCGACTGCAGGTTGGTGGCCGCCTTCACGACGTCGGCCGGGCCGATCAGCCAGCCTACCCGCCAGCCGGTCATCGCTTAGGTCTTCGCGACGCCGTTGACGACGACGCAGCGGTCGGCCAGCGACGGCACGAGCACCGGCATCGAGGAGAACTGGGCGTCGCCGTAGACCAGGTGCTCGTAGATCTCGTCGGTGACGACCCACAGCCCCTTCTCCGCGGCCCAGCGGGCGATCTCCTCGACCTGCGCGGGCGGGTAGACCGCTCCGGTCGGGTTGGACGGCGAGACGAAGACCAGCACCTTGGTCCGG
>JAFIHP010000154.1 GCA_017849335.1 Actinomycetales bacterium
AGGTCTCGTACGGCGTGACGCAGATCGGCAAGTTCCCCGAGATGGTGGCCCGCGGGGTCAACGTCGCGATCGGGACCGACGGCAACAACGCGTCGAACTACCACGACCTGATGCGTGCCACCTACCTCGTGGCCGGCCTGTTCAAGGACGCCCGTCGCGACGCGACGATCTTCCCCGCCGAGCAGGCGTTCGCCATGGCCACCCGGTCCGGTGCCCGCGGACTGTGCGCGGAGGACGAGATCGGCTCGCTCGAGGTCGGCAAGAAGGCGGACCTCGTCCTGCACGACACGAACCGCCCCGAGTGGCGCCCGCTGCACAACGTCGCGAACCAGCTCGTCTGGTCCGCGGACGGCCGCGGCGTCCACTCGGTCTACGTCGACGGCCGACTGGTGGTCGACGACTACCGGTGCACGACCATCGACGAGGACGAGCTGCTACGCCAGGCACAGCGTGCCGGCGACGGCATCCGCTCGCGCTCCGGCCTGCCCGACCGGGCCAAGTGGCCGACCATCTAGGACCGCCCCACCTCGCGGCATCGCCCCGATTCCGCTCGAACCACAAGGAGAACCGCATGGCACAGCTCACCCGACCGCGCTGGACGCACGTCGCCCTCCCGGTCAGCGACCTCGATCGCTCGATCGAGTTCTACACGTCCGTGACGCCGCTCGTGCTCGTCGCGAAGAACGACGACAGCAACGGCCGCGGTGCGTGGCTGTCGAACGAGGATCAGGTCGACTCCCCGTTCGTCCTCGTCCTCGCCGAGTTCATCCCCGAGGTCGGCGAGCGCTTCGGCATCACGCCCGGGGAGAAGGTCCCGACGCTGGCGCCGTTCGCCCACCTGGGCATCGAGCTGCCGAACCGCGAGGAGGTCGACGCCGTGGCCGACAAGGCGCGCGAGGTCGGTGCCCTGCGCTGGGAGCCGATGGACATGGCCGCGCACATCGGCTACATCTGCGCGGTGAACGACCCGGACGGGAACACGATCGAGTTCTCGCACAACCAAAAGGTCTACTCGACGATCCAGGAGCTGTGGGGCGACAAGCTCAACGCCTGACCGTCCGCCCCCTCCCCCTTCGTTGAGCGGCGACTCGTGGCTGGGCAAACCGCCCACATCGCAGCCACGACTCGCCGCTCAACGAAAGGGTTCTAGCGGGCGCGGCGTCCCAGGCGCTCGACGTCCAAGATCAGCACCTGTCGCGACTCCTGGCGGATCCAGCCGCGCTGCGCGAAGTCGGCCAGCGCCTTGTTCACCGTCTCGCGCGATGCCCCGACGAGCTGCGCGAGCTCCTCCTGCGTCATGTCGTGCGTGACCATCAGCCCTTCGGGCGTGATCGTGCCGAACTTCTCCCCCAGGTCCATCAGGGCCTTCGCGACGCGGCCCGGGACGTCCGAGAACACCAGGTCGGCCATCGCCTCGTTCGTGCGCCGCAGCCGACGGGCCAGCGCCTGGAGCAGCGCGGCCGCGACCTCCGGCCGTCCCGACAGCCACGGCTTGAGCTGGTCGTGCCCTAGCCCCAGCACGATCGCATCGGTCAGCGCCACGGCCGTGGACGTCCGAAGCCCAGGGTCGAACAGGCTCAGCTCGCCGAACATCTCGCCGGGTCCGAGCACGGCCAGCAGCGTCTCGCGGCCGTCGTTGGACGTCTGGCCCAGCTTCACCTTGCCGTCGACGATGACGTACATCCGGTCGCCCGGCTCGCCCTCCTGGAAGAGCGTCTCCCCGCGGGTCACGTGCGTCTCGGTCAGCGACGCCCGCAGCGCCGCGGCCGCCTCGGCGTCGAGAGCCGCGAACAGCGGCGACTGCATGAACGCGTCGTGCACGGCGGCTCCTCCACGTGATGGGCGGTGGTACGACTGGACGGTGGGCTCATTGTGGCGCACTGGCGCGCCGCGCACGCAGGCAGTCACCAACCGGCGACATACGCTAGCCGCATGCCCGCTCGCGCCCGCTCCGCCGAGGGCGTCACGGACGTCCATGGTGCCGACCTTCCGGTGCGGCGTCGGCGTGCCCGGCAGATCGTCAAGATCCTCGGCGAGACCTACCCGGACGCGCACTGCGAGCTGGACTTCACCACCCCGCTGGAGCTCCTGGTCGCGACGATCCTGAGCGCCCAATGCACCGACCAGCGCGTCAACGCCGTCACCCCGGCCTTGTTCGCCGCTTACCCCGACGCCGCGGCGTATGCCGCTGCCGACCGCGGGGACCTCGAACGCCTGGTGGGGCCGACGGGCTTCTTCCGACAGAAGGCGAAGACGGTCCAGGCGCTCGGGCAGCAGCTGTGCGACCGGTTCGGCGGCGAGGTTCCCGGCCGGCTCGTCGATCTCGTGACGCTGCCCGGCGTGGGCCGCAAGACGGCCAACGTCGTGCTCGGCGACGCGTTCGGTGTCCCCGGGATCACCGTCGACACGCACCTGGGCCGGCTCGCCCGCCGGTTCGGCTGGACCGTCGAGACCGACCCCGAGCGGGTCGAGGCCGAGCTCATGACGTTGTTCCCCCGCAAGGACTGGACGCTCATGTCGCACCGCGTCATCTGGCACGGGCGACGTCGCTGCCACGCCCTGCGACCGGCGTGCGGTGCGTGTCCAGTGGCTCGACTGTGTCCGTCCTTCGGGGAAGGCCCGACCGACCCCGCCGTCGCGGAACGACTCGTCCGCACCGCGGGCCGAGGCTGACGTGGACTGGGCGCGTACGGGACGCGTCGACGCGGACGTCCGGCCGCTCCTCCCGGCGTGGCTGCAGCCCGTCGCCGACTTCGCCGAGCGGGTGCGTGCCGACGACCTGACGCGGTTCCTCCCGCGCGACGGCGAGGGCCGGCACTCCGCGGTCCTGATCCTCTTCGGGCCTGCCCGCGACGTCCTGCTCATCGGCCGTGCGCGGACCATGCGCGCGCATGCGGGCCAGCCGGCTTTCCCCGGCGGCGCCCTCGACCCGGGCGACGCCGACGCGGCCGCGGCCGCGCTCCGCGAGGCCCGCGAGGAGACGGGCCTGGACCCGACGGGCGTGCGCGTGTTCGGTGGCCTGCCGGACCTGTGGGTGCCGGTGAGCGGCTTCGTCGTCTCGCCGGTGCTGGGGTGGTGGGAACGACCCACCCCGGTCGCGCCGATGCACCCGGCCGAGGTCTCCAGCGCGCACCGGATCCCGATCGACGACCTCGTCGCCCCGCCGACCCGGGGCCGGGTCCGGCACCCGTCCGGCTACGTCGGGCCGGGATTCGAGGTCGACGGCTTGCTGGTGTGGGGGTTCACGGCCGGCCTTCTCAACGGCGTCCTCGAGGGTGCCGGCTGGGCGCAGCCGTGGGACACCGCCCGCGTCGTCGACCTCCCCGGGGACCTGGTCCGGTGAACCTGCTCGACTGGCTGCTGGTCGCCGCGGTCGTCCTGTTCGGGCTCGCGGGCTGGCATCGCGGGTTCATCGCGGGGGTGCTGTCGTTCGCCGGCTTCATCGGGGGCGGCCTGCTCGCCGCGTTCCTCCTCCCCAGCGTGCTGGAGTCGGCGATCGAGACCGCGTGGCTGCGGGTGGCCGTCCTCGGCAGCGCGATCTTGTTCTCCGCGCTGCTCGGGCAGTTCGTGGCGTCGATCCTCGGCGGTCGCCTGCGCGGAGCGATCGGCTGGCACCCGGTCCGCCTGGTGGACAACGCCGCCGGGGCGGCGCTGAATGTCCTCGCGCTGGCGGTCGTCGCCTGGATCGTCGCCACGGCGGTGGTCTACCTGCCGGTGAGCGCCGTGTCGCAGCAGATCTCCGAGTCCCGGATGCTCGTGGCCCTCGACTCCATCGTGCCGCCGGGTGCCCGCAACGCCTTCGGCTCGCTGCGCACGCTCGTCGGCACGACGGACGTCCCGCGGATCTTCTCCGGTCTGGCCCAGCTCAACGGTCCGGACGTCGACCCGCCCGACCCGGCCGCCGTGACCCCCGCCGTCGACCGGGCGCGCGCCAGCGTCTTCCAGGTGCTCGGCGAGGCGGATGCGTGCGGCACCACCGTTCGCGGGTCGGGCTTCGCCGTCGCGTCCAACCGCGTCATCACCAACGCGCACGTCGTCGCCGGCGTCAGCGACATCCGCGTGCGATCCCACCTGGGCGACGAGGGGCTGGCGGCCTCCGTCGTGTACTTCGACCCGCAGGCCGACATCGCCGTGCTCGCGGTCCCGGGCCTGCGCGCGCGGGCGCTCGCGCTGGCACCGGACGACACCCTGTCCGGCGCCGACGCGGTCGTCGCCGGCTTCCCGGAGGGCGGTCCGTACGAGGCGGTTCCCGCACGGGTGCGCATCGGCCTGACGGCCGTCGGCGACGACATCTACGGGCAGTCCGGGGTGCAGCGGGAGATCTACTCCCTGCGCGCCGATGTCCGGCACGGCAACAGCGGAGGTCCGTTGCTGCGCCCGGACGGGCTGGTGCTGGGCATGGTGTTCGGCGCGGACGACCAGGCCGCGGAGACCGGCTGCGCGCAGCGGGCGGTCCAGCTGACCGGGCCGCGCGTGGACGCGCGGGACGCCCCCCGCGTGGTGCCTACGGGCGACGGCCACATCCGCGACTAGCCCCCGCGGGTGTTGGGGTTGGTGGCGGTCCGCCGACGTCG
>JAFIHP010000155.1 GCA_017849335.1 Actinomycetales bacterium
CGATCGGCTGGCCGTTGGGACTTGGCACGCTCGCACGGTACTGGTGATACTGCTGGAACCGGAACACCTGGAGGCCTCGTGCGACCACGTGCGATCGGAATGCTCACCGCGGCTCTGGCTGTCGTCGCCCTCCTCGTCGTCGACCTCCCCGCGCCGGCGGCCGCCGCCGACGTGCACGTCGGACGGACGGTCACGACCGGTCTGCGGACGCCGTGGGGCATGGCCTTCCTCCCCGACGGGTCGGCCCTGGTGAGCGAGCGTGACACCGGCCGGATCGTCCGCGTGCCGGCGGACGGAGGGAACGCACGGCTGGTGGGTCGCGTTCGGCAGACCCGCGCCGCGGGTGAGGGCGGGCTGCTGGGGCTGGCCGTGCCACCCGGCGCGAACCCGTCGTTCGTCTTCGCGTACGTCACCACGGCCACGGACAACCGGGTGCTGCGCATCGACTGGGACGGCCGGCGGCTCGGGAAGGCGCGCGCGATCCTTACCGGAATCCCCAAGGGCACGAACCACAACGGCGGAGCGCTGCTCGTGGGCCCCAGTGACACCCTCTTCGTCGGCACCGGGGAGATCTACCAGCGGGAGCTCGCCCAGAAGCGGTCCAGCCTCGGCGGGAAGATCCTGCGCATCACGTTCGCCGGCCGGCCGGCCCCCGGCAACCCGTTCCCCGGGTCGCCGGTCTACAGCCTGGGTCACCGCAACGTGCAGGGCCTGGCCTTCGACAGCGCCGGACGGCTCTGGGCGACGGAGTTCGGCGAGCACGACGCCGACGAGCTCAATCTCATCCGCGCCGGGGGCAACTACGGATGGCCCGTGCACGAGGGGAAAGCACAGGACCCGCGGTACATCGACCCAGTCGTCCAGTGGTCGCCCACCGCCGTCGCCTCGCCGAGCGGCCTGGCGATCGTCGACGACATCGCCTACGTCGCCAGCCTGCGCGGGCAACGGCTCTGGCAGGTCCCGCTCCACGGGACGTCGGCCGGCACCCCGAAGGCCGCGTTCCACGACCGCTTCGGCCGGCTGCGCGCCGTGGCGGCGGCGCCCGGCGGCGGCCTCTGGCTGGCGACGAGCAACACCGACGGGCGCGGCACCCCACGCCGCGGCGACGACCGCATCGTCCGGGTGCGCCTCACCGCGGGGTAGATTCCGCCCGTGGCAAACCCAGCGATGGTGACATCGATCGTCGCGATCGTGCTCATCGTCTTCGGCGTCGTGTTCGTCGCGGTCGGCAAGTCGGCGGAGCGCGGCTACTGGTCGCAGCGCGATCCCGCTGGCGACGCCCGGCGGGAGGCGACGGGCCTGGCCGACGTCGCGGGGAAGGCCGGGCAGTACGCCTTCGGCGACGTCCGAGCCCCGCTGCGCATCATGGCGATCGGCATGCTCGTCGTGGCTCTGGGGATCGGCTTCGCCATCGTCTCGGTGATTCTGGCGCTGATCGGCTGACGTGACCGAGCCGACCTCCCCCGGTCGGCGCGACCTGGGCGCCTACGCCCTGGTCGTCGCCGCGTGGCTGGCGACGCGCGCCTTCGCCGTCGTGTCCGTCGACATGACGCCGTGGAACCTCAACGACCTGCGGGTCTACGCCTCGTGGCTGCCCTGGTTCCACATCGGCCACTTCCCCAGCTCGGACCCGATGTGGCAGTACCCGCCCGGGGCAGCCGGGATCTTCGTCGCGGCGGACTCCCTGCCCCTGTCGTTCCGATGGGGCTTCACGTTCGTCATGCTCGCGCTCGACGCCGCGCTGATGGCTGCGCTGCTCGTCGCGCACGCCCGCCGACCGGACGCGTCCTGGCGCGGGCCGCTCCTGTGGTCGGCCGCCGGTCTGGTCGTGGGATCGATCCTGCTCGCCCGATTCGACGTGGCACCCACCCTCTTCGCCGTGCTGGCCGTCCTGTTCGCGATGGCGCCCGTGCGCTCGAGCCGCTCGCTCCTCTCGGGAGCGGCCGCCGCCATCGGCATGCTCGTGAAGGTGTGGCCGGCGCTCATGCTCCTGACGCTGCCCCGACGGGCGCTGACGCGCGGCGTCGCCGCGTGGGCTGCCGTGACCCTCGTGGTGCTCGGCGCGGCGAGCCTGTGGTCGACGGGCAGCCTGTCCTTCCTCCACAACCAGGAGGCACGCGGCCTCCAGCTCGAGTCGGTCGGGGCGCTTCCCTACGTCCTGACGCGGTTCCTGGAGGGCGAGCACCTGCCGACCGGCCTGCGCTACGGCTCGATCCAGATCCTCCTGCCCGGGACCGAGACCGTCGGCCTCGCGATCACCGGCGTGGGGATCCTCGTCTTCGCGATCGTCGCCTGGCTGCGCCTGGCAGGTCGCCTGGAGGACGTGCCCGCCGGTGACATCGGGCTCGCGCTGGTCCTGGTCTCGGTCGCCACCAGTCGCGTCTACTCCCCTCAGTTCAACACCTGGCTCGTGGGCCTGGCCGCAGCCGCACTGCTCGCTCGCTCGTCGCGCATGCTCGGGCCAGCCGTCCTGGTCGTCGTGGTCAGCCTCATCACCCAGGTCGTGTACCCGTGGCGCATGTCCCAGCTCATCGAGGGCGACGGCCTGTCGACCTGGTTGCAGACCGCGCGCATCGCCGGGCTGGTCGCCGCGACCGTGTGGGCCCTCGTCGCCATCCGGCCTCGCCGGTCCGACCCCGACACGGCTGCGGCGCTGTCTCGCTGACGGGTCAGCGCAGCGCCCACAGCGCCACCGCAGACGCGGCGGCCACGTTCAGCGAGTCGACGCCGCCCGACATCGGGATCCGAACGACCACATCGCACGCCCCGACCGCTCGCGCGGAGAGCCCGTCGCCCTCGGCCCCCAGGACCAGGGCAACCCGGTCCGGGGCGACGTCCACGAACTCGTCCAGGGGGACCGCGTCGTCGGCCAGCGCCAACGCGGTGACCACGAAACCGGCACGGCGCAGGACGTCCAGGTCGCCCGGCCAGTCGACGGAGCGCGCCCACGGCACCGCGAACACCGTCCCCATCGAGACGCGGACGCTTCGACGGTAGAGCGGGTCCGCGCACCGCGGCGCGACGACGACAGCGTCGGCGCCGAGGGCAGCGACCGAGCGGAACACGGCACCGACGTTCGTGTGGTCGACGAGGTCCTCGAGGACGACGACCCGGGCAGGACCGGCCGGCAGGGCACCGACGAGCGCCGCGACGGGTACCGGGACCGGTCGTTGCATCGCGGCGAGCACGCCGCGATGCACGCGGTACCCAGTGACGGCGCGAAGGAGGTCCTGCCCGCCCACGTAGACCGGGACCTCGGGGAACAGGGCGAGGACGTCGTCCAGCTCCGCGACCCGGATCTCGTCCAGGAGGAAGGAGCGCGGTCGGCAGCCGGCGCCGACCGCCCGGCGCAGGACCTCGGCGCTCTCCGCGACGAACAGGCCCCGCTCCGGCTCGCTCCGAGACCGCAGGACGACATCGGTCAGCGAGAGGTAGTCGGCCAGCCGGTCGTCGGCAGCGTCGTGGACCGGGACGAGCACGCCCCCAGCCTGCCAGCGCGCAGGGCCGGGGGCGTCAACGCCCCAGGGACCGACGAACCGCGTCCACGAACAGCGCCGGCTGCTCCCAGGAGCCGAAGTGGCCCCCGGCTGGCAGCACCTCCCAGTCGACGACGTTGAGGCAGCGCTCAGCCCACGACCGCGGCCAGCGCCGGATGTCGTTCGGGAAGATCGACACCGACACCGGCACCGTGACGTACGGGGGGAACGGATCGGCCGCCTTCTGGGCGGCCCACAGCCCGTACAGCCGCATTGCGGAGGCGATCGTGCCCGTGGCCCAGTAGATCGTCGCGTTGGCCAGGAGCTGGTCGCGCGACAGCGCCTCCTCCACGTCGCCGTCGTACACCGTGAACGACCGGCACATGTCGACCAGCCACGCGAGGAGGCCGGCCGGCGAGTCGTTCATCGCGACCGCGGTGGTGTGGGGACGGAAGGTGTTCACCGCGACGTGGTTCACCCGCCCGGTCGCGAGCGCGTCGTCCCAGTGCGCGAGCGAGGCTCGCTCGAAGTCGTCGAGGTCCTCGGACTCCCCCGGCGCGGGCGGCAGGCCGGACGGCATCGTGAGATGCAGTCCTGTCAGGGACGGTGCTCGCTCCGACCGGGCGAGATCGGTCACGATCGTGGCTCCCCAGTCGCCGCCCGCACCGGCGTACCGCGGGTATCCGAGGGCGTGCATGAGGTCGTCGAACGCCGACGAGATCCGCCGGATGCCCCACGGGGATCCGGCGGTCGGCCCGGAGAACCCGTACCCCGGTATCGAGGGGCACACGACGTGGAACGCGGGTGCCCCCGGTGCGCCGTGCGCATCCGGGTCGGTCAGCGGGCCGATGCAGTCGATGAACTCGATGGCCGAGCCCGGCCAGCCGTGCACGAGGAGGAGCGGCGTCGCGTCGGCCCGGGGGGAGCGCTGATGGAACGCGTGGATCCGCTGACCGTCGACGGTCGTGACCACCTGGCCGAACGCGTTGAAGCGGTCCTGCCATGCCCCCCAGTCGAACGCGGTACGCCACTCGTGCGCCAGCTCCCGCACGTAGGCGATGTCGATGCCGTTCTCCCAGCTCCCAACGGCGTCGAACCAGCGCGTGCGAGCCAATCGGTCACCCAGGTCGTCGAGCACGGCCGGTTCGACCTCGATGCGGCCCGGGGCCAGCGGGAGGGCGGTCGTGCGGGCGGGGGTCGGGTAGGTCACCGGATCACTCCATTCCCGCCACGAGCGCGTAGGCCTCGCGCGTGGCGTAGATCTGCCGCCGCGGGGCGAACGCGTCGCCGACGACGTGGACCGCAGGAACCCGGCCGCGCAGTCGGACCGCGAGGTCTCCCTGCGGCACGCCGCCGCAGGCCAACACCACTGTGTCCGCGGGGATCGGGTCGCCGGGACGCTGCGAGTACACCCGCCGGGTCGAGACCTCCCCGGGATCGATCCGTGCGACCTGCTCGCTCGTGCGGATCCGTACGCCCAGCGTCTCCAGCCGGGCCAGGAAGCCGCCGATGGCGTACCGGCTCAGCAGGGGTGCCGGACCGAGCGTCGCGTAGACGATGGTGACGGCGTGCCCGAGCCCGGCCAGGTGGTCGGCGACGGCGAGCGGGGCAACGTGATCGTCCTGGGCAACGACGACGACGCGTCCCGTCACGGGTGCCGAACCGTCGAGGACGTGGCGGACGTCGTGCACGAAGGGCAGGTCGTCGCCCGGCACTCCCGGGCGGCGAGGGGCGGTACCGGTGGCCACCACGAGGATGTCGGGAGCCTCGGCGAGCACGTCATCGACCTCGACTCTCATCCTCAGCCTGACGTCGACACCCAGGGACCGGACCCGTCGCTCCTGCCAGTCGAGGAACGTGCCGAACCCGTCGAAGGTCGGCGCGGCGCTCGCGGTCCGGAGGAGGCCCCCGAGCCGGTCCGAGGCCTCCCAGAGCCGGACCCGATGCCCGCGCTCGGCCGCGAGCGCCGCCACCTCCAGGCCCGCGGGACCTCCGCCGACGACGAGCACGTCACGGGCCGTGGTCGCCGGGACCGGCCAGTCGACCGTGCTCTCGGTACCCGCGTGGGGGTTGATCGCGCACGCGAACGCCGTCCGCTCGACGATCACCGACGAGATGCAGTCGTCGCAGCCCGTGCACGGGCGGATCTCGCCGGACCGGCCGGCCGCAGCCTTGGCGACCCAGTCCGGGTCGGCCAGGAGCGCCCGGGCCACGCCGACGACATGTGCCTGGCCCGCGGCCAGGACCTGCTCGGCGACCTCCGGGGTCGTGACCCGACCGGCGTAGGCGATCGGGAGGTCGACGGCCTTGACGAACTCCCCCGACAGCTCGGCCCACGCCGCGGGCGGGTAGACGTGCGTCTGGATGTAGCTCGGGTTCCCCCAGTTGCTGCCGGCGACGAGGCTGAGGTAGTCGACCATCCCGGTCGCCTCGAGGCGGCGGGCGATCTCGATGCCCTCCTCCAGGTCGTAGCCCCCGGGAGCCTCCTCGAACATGTTCAACCGGACCCCGACCGTGAAGTCGCTCCCGCAGCGCTCGCGGATGTCGCGGAGGATCTCCCGCACGAACCGCAGCCGGTTGTCCAGGCTGCCGCCGTACTCGTCGTCGCGGGTGTTCACCAGCGGGGAGACGAACCACTCCATGAGGTCGTCGTGGTTGAGGTGGAGGTCGATGCCGTCGGCGCCGGCCCGCTGGGCGGCATGCGCCGACCAGCCGAACTCCTGGACGTACCACTGGATCTCGTCACGGTCGAGCACGTGCGGGACAGCATTGAGCACTGGCGAGCTGAGGGTCGCGGACGGGGCGTTCGGCAGCCCGCCCTGGCTGACGAGCTGGACGGTCGTGAACGAACCCGCCGCGTGGATCGCCTCGGTGTAGGCCTGGACGCGGTCGTGGAAGTGCGGGAGACGGAAGTACCCGCTGGTCCGGGCACCGATGCCGACCGGGGTGAAGCCGGGGACGAACAGGTTGTCGATGTGCCCGGTGATGTTCACGATCCACGCGACGCCGGCCTCGCACCGGCGCCGGATGTAGGCGATGTTCTGCGCCGCCTGCTCGTCGGTTCCCCACAGCGGGCCCAGCGGGGCCGTGTGTGGCGGCATCATCACCCGGTTTCGCAGCGGCATGGTGCCGACCGTGATCGGAGACAGCAACGTGGGGAACTCGCTCACGACTCTCCTGGGATCGGCAGGCTCGACCTGTCTAGATGACTTGTCTGCACTTCCTAGCATCTTCCGGTGCCTGCCGCGCCCTGATCGTGCGGAAACCGTGAGTGGGATCAGCCGGGCTCTATCCCCGTCCTGCCCGATCTGCCGACCTAGGGTGACGCCTGCCTTCGACCGAGAGGGAGCCCATGCGCACCCAGCCCCGCCTGTCCCGAGCGCTGTCGATCGCGACCGCCATCGTCATCGCGACCGCGGGCCTGGTCGGCCTCCCGCTCGCCTCCCCGGCGGCGGCCGCCGTTCCCGGGC
>JAFIHP010000156.1 GCA_017849335.1 Actinomycetales bacterium
CGACGCGACGAGTGCTGCCTCCAGGTCATCGGGGACCCCGATCGTCGCCGGCCCGGCGTACGCCCGATCCCATCGCCCGTCCGCCTTCGCCCGATCGATCTCCGCCTGCCCTCGCGGACGCATCCGGCCCTCCACGACGAACGCCTCCACGATCCCGACGTTGCACTGTGACCAGAGTGACGCCCGCCGGCGTGGTGTGAACCGCTGACGGAACGTGGTGGCATCGTGGGACCTCTTCTGCCCGTCGATCCATCCGCTGCACAGCGCCTCGTCCAGGGCCTGCGCGTACGTCAGGGAGGTCGGGCTCGTCGTCCCCTTCTTGGCGAGCAGCAGCCACACGCCGTCGGACGCGTCCTCGTTCACATCGAGCCAGGCGCGCCACGCGGCGGCGTCCGCCACGACGAGGATCTCGGACTCATTCTCCCGGGGCATGGGCCTAGGCTCGCAGATGTCCGCACCGCGCCGACCTCACATCCGCGAAGGCTGCGTCGTCAGAGAGTCATGAGCCCGTCATCTGAATCAGCACCTACACCCCTGACGATCGCCGTCGCGGGCGGCACCGGAGTGGTCGGCCGGCACGTCGTCGCTGCGGCGACGTCCGCCGGGCATTCGGTTCGTGTCCTGGCCCGCGCCACGGGCGTCGACCTTCGCTCCCCCGAGCACCTGGCCGATCACCTCGCCGGCATCGACGTGGTCGTCGACGCCTCCGGCATCTCGACCCTCGACGAGGACGCGAGCGTCGCGTTCTTCGAGTCGGTCACCTCGTCGCTGCTGCGCGCCGAAGCGGAGGCGGGCGTCCGCCACCATGTCGCGCTCTCGATCGTCGGCGCGGCCGCCGCGCCGTCGGGGTACTACGCGGGCAAAGCGCGCCAGGAGCGCCTCCTGCAGGAGTCCGGGGCGGCGTGGACGATCCTGCGGACGACCCAGTTCCACGAGTTCGTGACCCAGGTCCTCCAGCGGCCACCCCTCCTCGGCGTCCACCTGGTGCCGTCGATGCGGACTCAGCCGGTCGCCGCCGCCGAGGTCGCCGACGAGCTAGTGCGCCTGGCCGAACAGGAGCCCGCCGGATTCGCGACCGATCTCGGCGGGCCCGTGGAGGAGAAGCTGACCGACCTCGCCCGCCGGTACCTGGCTGCCACCGGTGGGCACGGGCCGGTCGTCCCGGTGCCGGTGCCGGGCCCGATGGGACGGGCGATGCGGTCCGGAGGGCTCCTCCCCGGGCCGGGGGCGCTCCGCGGCCGACAGACGTTCGACGAGTGGCTGCGGGCGGTCCGCTCGTCGCCGGGCGCATGAGCGACACCGCGGCGCACCCGCTGGACGACGGCGAGCGGCGCCGCCTCCTCTCACTCGCCTACCGGATGACCGGCACCCTCAGTGATGCCGAAGACGTCGTGCAGGAGGCGTACGTGCGCTGGTACCGCCTCCCGGACGACGAACGCGCGGCGATCATCGCTCCTGCCGCATGGTTCACGCGCGTCGGGAGCCGCATCGCACTCGACCACCTGACGTCCGCGCGCGTCCGACGCGAGCACTACGTCGGCCCCTGGCTGCCCGAACCCGTGCCGGCAGACCTGTTCGCCGGCACCGCACCTCGCGGCCCGTCGCTCGTCGCGGCAGCCCCGGCCGAGGCCGATCCGGCCGACCGGGTGACGCTCGACGACGCCGTCAGCGCGGCGCTGCTCGTCGTCCTGGAGTCGATGACCCCGGCTGAACGCGTCGCGTTCGTGCTGCACGACATCTTCGGCCTGCCGTTCGCCGAGGTCGCGCAGATCGTCGGCCGGTCGGTCGACTCGACGCGCCAGCTCGCCGCGTCGGGTCGTCGTCACGTCCGCCAGGAGCGCGCCGTGGCCGTCTCGCGGGCCGAGCACGACGTCGTCGTCCGCGCGTTCCTCACTGCCGCGAGCACCGGTGACGTCCACGCCCTGGTCCGGCTGCTCGCGCCGGACGCGGAGCTGCGTTCGGACGGCGGCGGTGTCGTCAGTGCTGCCCTCAACGTCATCCAGGGCGCTGACCGGGTCGCGCGGTTCGTGCTCGGCATCCTCGCGAAGAACCCGGGCGTGGCGGTTCGCGAGGTTCGGACGGCCGACGGCGCGGGGTTCCGCCTCGATGTCGGTGACCAGGTCATCGGCCTCTTGACGTTCGGCGTCGTGGATCAGGCGATCACGGACGTCTGGCTCGTCCGCAATCCGGCCAAGCTCGGCGCCTGGCGCGGAGAGCCGGTCGACAGCTGAGTGACAACTCAGTCCTGCGCCTCACGGGCCTGCAGCTGGGCGATCCAGTCGGACGGAACCCGCCCAGCCGGGCCGGGGACGGGCTGGGACGCGGGATGGCTCTCCGGCGGGGCCAGGCGCGGGCCGGACGCGTAGTCGTTCGCCGCGTAGTCCCAGTACCAGTCCTCGCCGGGCTCGAACGAGCGGATGACCGAGTGTCCGGTCGCGTGGAAATGGGCGGTGGCATGACGGTTCAGCGACGAGTCGCAGCACCCGATATGCCCGCAGGTGGCGCAGCGGCGCAGATGGAACCACCACGATCCGGTGGCTTCGCACTCGACGCAGCCGGGCCCGCTCGGAGGGACGGTCGGATCGATCGTCGTCGTCATGCCGAGATGCTCCCACCGATCGCCCGGTTCCGGGAGGCCCCCCGTCCGCCGCGGTGCTACGTTCGCGGCGACGCCACGATCGCAAAGGTGATGCTGATGGACCTCGGAATCCACTTCGCGAACTTCACCCTCCCCGGCGGGACGGCCGCACTGGGTCCCACCGTCTCGGCCACCGCTCGCGCCGCAGACGAGGCGGGCGCCGCGTGGTTCACGTTCATGGACCACTACTTCCAGATGGAGCAGCTGGGCGGTCCCGCGCAGCCGATGCTGGAGGGCTACACCGCGCTGGGCTTCGTCGCGGGACAGACCCAGCGGGTGCAGCTCGGGCTCATGGTCACCGGGGTTACCTATCGGCCGCCCGGGCTGCTCGCGAAGATCGTCACGACGCTCGACGTGCTCTCCGGTGGACGCGCGATGCTCGGTATCGGCGCCGCGTGGTACGACCGCGAGCACGACGGCCTCGGGGTCCCGTTCCCGCCCGTCAGCGAGCGCTTCGAGCGGTTGGAGGAGACGCTGCAGATCGTCGAGCAGATGTGGAGCGACGACGACGGGCCCTACGAGGGAGCGCACTACCGGCTCGCGGAGACCGCCTGCTACCCCCAGCCCCTTCAGGAACCCCGGCCGCCGATCATCATCGGTGGCGGAGGCGAGAAGAAGACCCTTCTTCTCGTCGCGCGCTATGCGGACGCCTGCAACCTGTTCGCCACCAGCCCAGAGCTCGTCCAGGGGAAGCTCGACGTGCTGGCCCGGCACTGCGAGGCCGAAGGGCGCG
>JAFIHP010000157.1 GCA_017849335.1 Actinomycetales bacterium
CATCCATCCGGCCCGTCCAGGACGTCGGACGGGAACCGTGCGAGCGCTTCGAGGCCGACGACGGTTCCCCCGCGCGCGACGTCGACGATCGGCTGCAACGCGATCTGCAGGGTTCCCGACTCCAGGAAGTCGAGCAGGATGCGACACGCGTCCTCGGGACTCACCGACATCGCCGCCAGCCCGGGCTCGAACACCGACAGCCGGCGCTCACTGTCGGCCGCGGCGTCGGCCAGGTCCGACATCGCCATGTGCGCAGCGGTGACATCCCGCCACGTCAGGCTGACCACCTCGCCGACCCGTGAGACCCGCACGTCCAGGTACAGCATCGTGTTCCCGTCCGAGCGCATCACCGGGACGTCGTCGGCGACGACCCCGTCCGCCGAGTCCAGCGCGAGACTGCACAGCGAGATCGTCCAGTCGGCCTGCTGCTCGCTGAGCACGTCGCGGACCGACGCACCGATGACCGCCTCCGGCGGCAGACCGAGCGAGGCGCATGCCCGGGCGTTCGCCCACTCGTAGCGGAGGTCTGCCGTCTCGCCGTTCGGCCCGGCGATCGGCGAGACGAGCACGTGCGGGTCCATCAAGGACTCCAGGGTCGCCCGGAGGCGGTCCCGCTCGGCATCGAGCCGTTCCTGCGCCTGCATCTCGGCGTCGATGTTCTGCCACCCCGACACGCGACCGACGACGTGACCGTCGCTGCCGTGAACCGGTCGCAGGTGCACGCGGAACCAGTGCCAGGCGTCGGGATCGGCCTTCTCGGCGATCCGCCACGCGACGCGGGCGGCGTCGCCTCGTCCGGTCGTGACCGCGACCTCGCGCAGCAGGTACCGGTCGTCCGGGTGCAGGAACTCCGACGCGGCGTGGCCGACGACGTCGCTCGGCTCCCAGCCGTAGGTGCGGATCGAGTCGGAGAACCACAGGAGCCTGCCCTCGTTGTCGGCCAGAGCCACCAGGTCCGACGCGTTCTCCGCCAGCAGGCGGTACTGCTCCTGGGATGCTGCCAGGGCCTGCATCGCCTCGACCTCGGCCGTGACGTCCCGCCACGATCCGACGCGCCCGCGGAGGTGACCGCGCTCGTCGGCCACCGGGCGGGCGCTGACGCCGATCCAGCGGTGCCCACCGGAGCGTGTCCTCAGGCGAACGACGTAGTCCTGCGCGCGGCCGGACCGCAACGCGTCCATGTGCGCGCGCATGACCTCGACGTCGTCCGGAGTGACCAGGTCCAGCGGACTCGTGCCGACGATGTCCTCCGGCTCCCAGCCCAGCAGGTCGCGGACGCTCGGCGACACCCAGTCGAACTGGCCGTCTGCTGTCGCGGAGAAGACGGCGCCGGAGGCGTTCTCGGCCACCAGGCGGAACCGCGCCTCGGACTCCTCCAGGCGCTCACGCTGCCGGTGGCGCTCGGTGACGTCTCGCCAGGTGAGGGAGATCTCCGGCCCCACGAAGGCCGCACGCACGTCGACGTATCGATCGGGTCCGTAGACGACCGAGTCCGTGGGCTCGTCGTCCAGCGCCACCGAGCCTCCCGTACGCACGACCTCGGTCCCCCACCGCAGCACGTTGCTCGCCCCGTCGCCCCACAGCTCGCGGACCGTTAGGCCCACGAGCGCATCGGCGTCGCTCTGCAGGTACGTCTCGGCCGCGGGGTCCGCGCGGACGATGCGGAGGTCGGTGACCGCCCCGTCGCTGTCGATGAGGGGCAGCAGAAGGAGATGACCGTCCAAGAAGGTGTCGATGATGCGGGCCGTCCGACCCAGACCCTCGGGCTCAGCCGTCCCGTCACCAGGGAGCGGACTCGTCGTCATGGCAACTCGCCCCCGATCGCGGAACCCCTCAGCTGACTCGGTAGGAGACGTACGTGACGCCGGAGTCGAACCGGCGCAGCTCACGCTGCTCCATCGCGAGCTGCACGCCCCGGCCGATCCAGGAGGTTCCGCCGGGGCCGACCGCCACCGGGCACACGTAGAGGTGGATCTCGTCGACGAGACCGGCCGCGAGCGCCTGCGTCGCCAGGCGGGGTCCGCCGATGCTCACGTCGCCGGTCGCCGCGGCTACCAGCGATCGCACGTCCGCGGGGTCGAACGTTCGTCGCAGCTGCGCGTTGGGGATGGTCACGTCGGGCAAGCTCGTCGAGAACACGACCTTGTCGGCGGACCGCCAGATCTGCGCGTAGTCGTTCGCGGCAGAGGCGAGCGGGTCGGCGGACTCGCCGAAGGCCGGTGGATCCGCCCAGAACGACATCACGTCGTACATGCGACGGCCGTACAGGTAGGTCGACACGCCGCGCTCGATCTCATTGACGTGCTCGTGCACCTCGGGATCCGGAGCCGCCCAGTCGAACCCGCCACTCGCGTCGTCGACGTAGCCGTCCAGTGACGTGATCACCGAGTAGATCAGCCGGCCCATCGTCCACCTCCCCATCGGACGCTACCTCCGCGCGGGCCGTGCCGTCCCTGTTTCCGTCGACGGCTCGATCACGCCTCGGCGGTCGGCCCGGCCGATGGGCCGCGCAGCACCCGGGCGAGGCCGACGGCGACGACGGCTGCGGCGAGCGCGATCCCGGCGGCGACCAGGGCCGGCCGCCGCAGTCGGCCGACGACGCCGTCCAGGACGGCCACCGAGTCGGAGCGGACCTCGAGGGTGTCGGGGACGGACTCCGTGTCCTGCGCGGCTCGCTCTTCCGCGAGGCTCATCTCGTCGCGGTGGCTCAGGTACGTGTCGGGCTGCGGTGCCGAGGCACTCGTGGC
>JAFIHP010000158.1 GCA_017849335.1 Actinomycetales bacterium
ACGGACCAACCTCTGGTCTGCCAGTTGTTCTGCCAAGAGCACGGCTGGTTAGCTACGTTCGGAAGGGATAACCGCTGAAAGCATCTAAGCGGGAAACCCGCTCCAAGATGAGGACTCCCACAGGGTTGACCTGGTAAGGCCCCCAGCTAGACGACTGGGTTGATAGGCCGGATGTGGAAGCACAGCAATGTGTGGAGCTGACCGGTACTAATAGGCCGAGGACTTGCCTCAATCCAAATTTGACTCGCGTCCACTGTGCGGTTCCCGAGATTCGGTCGGGAACCTCGAGCGTCGACAGCATCGGCTGTCCGACTGCTCGGTCTAGATTGACATCTCAATAGTGTTTCGGCGGCCATAGCGAGAGGGAAACGCCCGGCTCCATTCCGAACCCGGAAGCTAAGCCTCTCAGCGCCGATGGTACTGCGCGGGTGACTGCGTGGGAGAGTAGGACGCCGCCGGACATACTTCGACTAAGGCCACCTTCGGGTGGCCTTAGTCATTTCTGTACCCCGTGGAAGGATCCTGCCGTGACAGGTGCACCAGGCGATCGTCGGCCGCCGAAGCCACGCGGCGACGGCCCGAAGCGGTCGGGTCCGCCCACGTCCCGCGCGGGTGGCTCGCCCGGTGGTGGCAAGTCGGGCGGAGGCAAGTCGGGCGGGAGAGCCGGTAAGCCCGCAGGCAAGGGCGGTAGACCTGCCTCCGGGGGAGGTCGTTCCGGCGGGAGCCGTACCGTTGGACCGCGTCCGGCCGGTGGTAGGCCCGGTGGCCGTCCCGGTGGTACGCCCACGCACTCGTCGACCGCACCCCGTCGGCCCGCCGGTCCTCGGATTCCGGACGACGTGCAGGCGGACGAGCTCGATCCCGCGGTGCTCAATGAGCTGCGGACCCTCCCGGAGGACCTGGCCAACCGCGTGGCCCGCCACCTGGTGACCGCTGATCGCCGTCTTGCTCAGGACGACGTCGAGACCGCCCGGGCGCATGCGCTCGAGGCGAAGCGGCTGGCCGGTCGGGTCGCCTGTGTACGGGAGGCGGCCGGCGTCACCGCCTATCTCGCGGGCGACTACGAGGACGCCCTCGGCGACCTGCGGGCAGCACGCCGGATGCGCGGCTCCGACGAGTACCTGCCGATGATGGCCGACTGCGAGCGTGGCCTCGGGCGTCCGGATCGTGCGCTGGACCTCCTTCGCCAGGTCGACCAGAAGTCTCTCGATGCGGCCAGTCGGGTCGAGGTCGCGCTCGTCGTCGCTGGCGCCCGCTCGGATCTCGGGCAGGTGGATGCCGCGCTCCTGGTGCTGCGGGCGCCGGAGCTGCGCCGGCTGCCCGCGGGCACGCCTCGTGCCCGCCTGGAGTACGCCTACGCGGACCTGCTCGTCCGCGCGGATCGTCCGGACGAGGCGCGGGAGTGGCTGGCGCGGGCGGCGGCGTCCGATGTCGACGGCGCGACGGACGCGGCGGAACGGCTATCCGGGCTCGACGGGTCCGAAGAGCTCGATGACGACATCGTCCTCGGGCAGGAAGAGGACTAGCGGGCGTCCAGCCAGCGCCAGATCCCGCTGACGTTGGCGCCGACCCCGGACAGTTCGTCGAACTTGCGGACACGTTCCTCGTCCTCGTAGAACACGGAGTGACGTTCGCGGTCTCGCGCGCGTACCAGCTCGACGGCGTGGTCGACGTCAGGTGAGGTCTCGTACACGGACGTCACGATCTCAACCCAGTGCCGGATCTCTTCCGCCGACCGTTCGAGCGTCGTCTCGACGTCGGTGACGGGCCCGAAGTGACTGAACAGCAGGCGGTTCGCGCTGGCGGCGCGCATGCGGTCCAGCGACGACAACGTCAGGTCGAGGTCGAAGTCCGGTGGGGGAGTCGCTGGTCGTACGTCGGCCGTCTCCGGGACGTACACGCCGGCGGCATCCCCGGTGTACAGGTCCCCGGTCGACGAGTCGAGCAGACCGATGTGGTGCGAGGCGTGACCAGGGTTGTGGAACGCATCGAGCCGTCGTCCATCACCGAGGTCGATCGTGCCGACCTCGGACAGCACGGCCAGGCGCTCCTGCGGGACCGGGACGAGCTCGCCGAACAGCCGGTCCAGGTCGGTGCCGAAGACGCGGTGCGCGCTCGCCATGAGGCGGGACGGATCCGCGAGATGCCGCGCTCCCTTCTCGTGCACGACGATCCGAGCGTTCGGGTACGCACGTGCGATGTCGCCCACTCCGCCGGCGTGGTCGAGGTGGATGTGGGTCACCACGACGGTGGCGAGGTCGGCTGGCCCGATTCCGAGCTCGGCCAGTCCCGCGACGACGATCGGCGCCGAGCGCGCCGTCCCCGTCTCGACCAGGCACGGCCGACTGCCGCGGATGAGGTAGCTCGACGTGATCCCGTCGTACCCACCCATCCGCGTGTCGATGTGGAAGACGTCGTCGCCCAGGTCCTCGATCACCGGTCCAGTATCGCGGTGGCGCAGGTCCGGCGGCGGCTTCGCTCGTGCACAACGCGTCCATCGACGGGCCGAGTCCACAGACTCAGCAGGGGCGGGCCGGACAGGCGCTCGCCGACGCATGCTGCGTCCATGAGCGCGAACCCCATGACCTTCAGCAGTTCCCGCGTCGTGCTCGTCGGCCGGCTCGGCACGAACGTCGATCGACGCGTGCTCCCGAGCGGGGACGAGCTGACGGTCTTCACCGTGGTCGTCGACCGACCGAACGCCGGGCGCGAGGGGCGTCGGCAGCGGGTCGATGCGATCGCCTGCCACACCAGCCGCGCCGTCGTCGTCCGCCGGCTGTCCGCTCTCACCCAGGGTGACTGGGTCGAGGTCGAGGGCAGCCTGCGCCGACGGTTCTGGCGCGCCGGGGAGCGGCTGGGGAGCGCGACCGAGGTCGAGGTGGGCACCCTTCGCCGGTTCCGGCCAGACCGTGCGAGCATGAGCGGGTGACGGACGAGCCCGACAGCCTGTACGACCAGTACCGGCGAGCGATCGCCCTGCTGGAGGGCGGCAGTCCGGACGCGGCCGCCGTCCTTCTCGCCCGCCTTCGGGTGGAGGATCCGGGTTCGACGTCCGTCCTCGAGGCCCACGCACGGGCGCTGTTCGACAGCCATCGGTACGAGGAAGCGGCGTCGGCATTCGGCGAGCTCGTCGAGCGCAGCCCCGACGAGGACTACGCGCACTACGGGCTCGGACTGTCCCTGTGGCGGCTGCAGCGGTTCCCGCAGGCCCGCGACCACCTCGCCATGGCGTTCGTCATGAAGCCCTCGCGCAGTGAGTACGGCGACGCGCTCGCGCAGGTCAAGGCGACGCTCCGCTCCCGGTCGCTCGCGGGGCTCCCGCTCGAGGGACCCATCTCGACATGAGCCACCATCCGGACATCGACACCCCGCTGGTCGATCGGTTCGATGCGTTCTTGTTCGACCTCGACGGTGTCGTCTACATCGGTCCGGATCCGGTGGCCCACGCCGCCGAGGCGATGTCCGCGATCCGCGCGGCCGGCCGGTCCTGTGTCTTCGTCACGAACAACGCGAACCGGCCGGCGGGCGCCGTCGCCGCCCACCTGGGTGAGATCGGCATCCCGGCCGCGCCCGACGAGGTCGTGACCTCCCCGCAGGCGGCGGTCTCGCTCCTGCCGGGCCACGTAGCCGACGGCGCGGCCGTGCTGGTCGTGGGCGGCGAGGGGATCGACGAGGCGCTCGTCGCCGGGGGCTACCGGCCGGTGCGCGATCGCACGCAGGACCCCGCTGCGGTGGTCCAGGGCTACTCACCGGACGTGTCCTGGCGTGAGCTTGCGATGGCCGCGTACGCGGTGGCCGACGGCCTGCCGTGGATAGCCACCAACCTCGACCGGACGATTCCGACCCCGGACGGCATCGCGCCGGGGAACGGCACTCTGGTGGCAGCCGTCGCCGCGGCGGTGGGTCGAGAGCCCGACGTCGTGGCCGGCAAGCCGGCGCCCCCGCTGCTGCGTGCGGCGATCAGCCGTGTGGACGCCACCGCACCGCTGATGGTCGGAGACCGCCTCGATACCGACATCGCGGCCGGCCCGCGCGCAGGCGTCCCGACGATGCTGGTGCTCACCGGTGTCACGACCCTCGGCGACCTGCTGGCGGCCGGCCCGGACGAGCGACCGGACTTCGTGGCCGCTGACCTCCGGGCCGTGCTCGAGCCCTACCCGACGGTGCACACCGAGGCGACTCCCGCCGGCCTCGTCGTCCGGCTCGGCACGCTGACCGTGAGCGCGGCCGACGGCGAGATCTCCGTCGACGGCAGCGCCGCCCCCGCGCATGTGGCCCACGCGGTCGCGATCGCCTGTTGGCACGCCGCAGACGCCGGTCGAGGGCCGGACCTGGCCCGGGCGGTCCAGGTGCTGGTCGACGCCGCGCCGGAGCTGGCCGGCCGGGCCGGTAACGTGATCCCTGCGCGAATGGAGGCTGGCGATGCTCGACGACCTGCGTAGTTACCTGCAGCTGGCCTCCGGGCTGACCGAGGCCACGACGGCCAAGGCCCGCGACGCCGTGACGGGACTGCTCGCCCACGGGATCACGCTGGGCGCCCGGGCGATGCCGGACCCACAGGTCGTCGGTCAGGTCCAGGACCTCGCGGACGACCTCGTCACGACGAGCAAGGCGAACCGCGAGGCCCTCGTCGGGCTGATCCGCGCCGAGGTCGACAAGGCCGTGGCGCGGATGGGATTCGTCCGCGAGGACGAACTCGCCGCGCTGCGTCGGCACGTCGAGCGGCTGCAGTCCGAGCTGGCCGACGTCACAGCCGCCGCGCAGGCCGCGCCGGGCGACGCCGACCTGGTGGCGTCGGCGGAGCCCGTTGAGCCAGCTGGACCCGTCGAGCCGGCGGAGCCCGCTGAGACCGTCGAACCGGTCGAGTCGACGGGTGACGACGATGCGGTCGGCGCGGTGGAGCCGCCCGCGAAGAAGAAGAAGGTCCTCGTCCAGCCCGACGCGGACGCCTGAGGTGACCGAGGACGCGATGCCCGACGTCGTCGAGCCGGCCGTCGTCGAGCTGGTCGAGGACCAGGCCGGCGATCCCGAGGACGTGCTGGTTCTGGACGAGCACGTCCTGCCGATGTGGGAGCCCACCGGTCAGGCGGCCGTCGACGCGGTACTGGACGAGCTGACCGCGCTGGACCCGGACGACCTCGCGTCGCAGGCCGCGGTGTTCGACCGGGTGCACCAGGGTCTGCGCCAGGTGCTGGCCGACCTCGACGGCTGATCCGCTTGGCCCGTCGACGACTGGACGCCGAGCTCGTCCGCAGGCATCTGGCGCGTTCCCGCGAGCACGCGCGCGAGCTGATCGATGCGGGCGCGGTCCGCGTCCGCGGGGTCACGGCACAGAAGTCCGCGACGCAGGTCGAGGAGTCCGACTCGATCACGGTCGAGCCGGACGCGGACGACCACTACGTGTCGCGCGGGGCGCACAAGCTCCTCGGAGCGCTCGCGGCGTTCGACGTCGAGGTCGGCGGGCGCGACTGCCTCGACGCGGGTGCCTCGACCGGGGGGTTCACCCAGGTCCTGCTCGAGCATGACGCCGCCCGGGTGCTCGCCGTCGACGTCGGCTACGGCCAGCTCGCCTGGTCGGTGCGTTCCGACCAGCGGGTCGTCGTCCTCGAGCGGACGAACGTCCGAACGTTGACGGCTCAGGCGTTGCCGTTCCGGCCGTCCCTGGTGGTCGCCGACCTGTCGTTCATCCCGCTCGAGCTGGTCCTGCCGGCTCTCGTCGGTGTGCTCGAGCCGGATCTCGACGCCGACCTGCTGCTCATGGTCAAGCCGCAGTTCGAGGTCGGCCGGGCTGCGGTCGGTGACGGCGTCGTGCGCGATCCGGCGCTGCGGGTCGGGTCGGTTCTCCAGGTCGCCGAGGCCGCGATCTCGCTCGGCCTCGTCGTCCGGGCCGTGGCCGCCAGCCCGTTGCCCGGTCCGCGCGGCAACGTCGAGTACTTCGTCTGGCTCCGTCGGCCCGCAGCGGGCATGATCGGGAGGCCGTCCAGCGGGCTGGTCGGCGCCGGGCTCGTCGAGGCGATCGAGCAGGCCGTGAGGGAGGGGCCGAGATGACCGCCGCCGAGCACCGTCGGGTGCTGCTCGTCGTGAACCCCCGGAGCGCCCAGGCCTGGGCGGCGCTGCCGGACGTCGTCGGCCCGCTGACGTCCGCGGGGGTGACCGTGGCGATCACCGACGAGGATCGGGACGCCCTGCAGTCCGTCGACGACGCGATGCCCGGCCTCGACACCATGATCGTGGTGCCGGCCGACGATGATGCGGCTGCGGGGTGCGAGCTGGTCGTCGTCCTCGGCGGCGACGGGACGATGCTGCGCGCCGCCGAGCGAGCGCGACAGCACGGAGTGCCGCTCTTCGGCGTCAACCTCGGCCACGTCGGGTTCCTGGCCGAAGCCGAGGTCGGGGACCTGTCGACCGTGGTCGCGGCGATCCTCGACCGCCGGTGGGTGGTCGAGGAGCGGATGACCCTCGACGTGCGGCTGTTCGACGGAACCGCGCTCGTGGTCCGCACTTGGGCGCTGAACGAGATCGCGGTGGAGAAGCGGGCACCCGAGCGCATGGTCGACGTCATCGTCGGGGTGGACGGGCGGCCCCTATCGTCCTGGGGCTGTGACGGCGTCGTGTGCGCGACCCCGACCGGCTCGACCGCGTACGCGTTCTCGGCCGGCGGCCCGGTCGTGTGGCCGGAGGTCGCGGCGATGATGGTCGTCCCGCTCAGTGCCCACGCCCTGTTCGCCCGGCCACTGGTCGTCGCGCCCACGAGCGTCGTCGCGCTGGAGCTGGGCGACCGGTCCACCGCCGTACTGACTGCCGATGGGCGACGGGTCTTCGACGTCGACGGGCGGTACCGAATCGAGGTCCGGCAGGGGGACGAACCGATCCGCTTCGCCCGACTCTCCCGGGCGCCGTTCACCGACCGGCTCGTCGCGAAGTTCGAGCTTCCGGTGGCCGGCTGGCGTGGGTCCGGAGCCGCGCGGGTGCCGCGCGCATGATCACCGAGCTGCGGATCCGCGGCCTCGGTGTCATCGCGGATGCGGTCGTCCCGTTCGCGCCCGGACTGACGGTCGTCACCGGGGAGACCGGAGCCGGCAAGACGATGGTCCTGACCGGACTCGGTCTGGTGTCGGGAGAGCGGGCGGACCCCGGGCTGGTGCGCACCGGATCGGAGCGGGCGGATGTCGACGCGGAGTGGCGCCTGGGGCCGGCCACGCTGCGGACGCTCGCCTCGCGGCTGGAAGACGCGGGCGTCGACCTGGAGGCCGAAGGGGACGACCAGGTCCTCCTCCTGGGGCGGACCGTTGCGGCGGGCGGACGAAGCCGGGCCTTCGCCGGCGGGCGGTCGGTGCCGGCCACTGTGCTCGCGGAGCTGTCGACGACGCTGCTGACGGTTCACGGCCAGGCTGACCAGCTGTCGTTGCGGGACCCTCGTCGGCAGCGCGACCTGCTCGACGCGTTCGCCGGTGCCGGCCCGGACAAGGATCGGTTCGCCGAGGCGTTCGCTCGCTGGCGGTCGGCGGGCGCCGCGCTGCGCGATCTCGTCGACCATCGCGCTGAACGGGAGCGGGAGGCAGCCCTGCTGCGCCACGGGATCGCCGAGATCGCCGCCGTGGCGCCGGTGGAGGGCGAGGACGACGAACTCAAGGCGCGCGCCAACGCCCTGGCTCACTCAACGGACCTGATGGCCGAGCTCGCCGGCGCGCACGCGTCGCTGATCGGCGACGACGGGGATGCGCCGAGTGCGGTCGGCCTGCTCGCGCTGGCCCGCCGGGCGGTCGACCACGCTCGGGCGCTGGATCCGCGCCTGGACGCGGTCGCGGAGCGGTTGGCCTCCCTGGCGGACGGGCTGGCCGCTGCTGCGGCCGAGATCGCCGACCATGCGCGTGACGTCGACGCCGACCCGGCCGAGCTGGCACGGGTCGAGGAGCGGCGGCACGCGGTCGCCGAGCTGAAGCGGCGCTACGGCCCCGAGCTCGCCGACGTGCTGGCGTGGTGGGCTCAGGCAAACCAGACCGTCTCGCAGACCGATGACGCCGACGCGCGGATCGACGCGCTGCGGCACGAGCTGGCGGCGGCTGCCGAGGAGACCCGAGCCGCGGCCGCCGCCCTGACGTCCGTCCGGCGCGAGGGGGCTGCTCGGCTCGGTACCGCGGTCACCGCGGAGCTGCGCGACCTGGCGATGCCCGACGCCCGGCTCGACGTCGACGTGGTGACGGTCGCCGACCTGGACGCATTCACGGCGGACGGCGCCGACACGGTCACGCTGTTGCTGAGCCCGCACTCGGGCGCTGATCCGCGTCCCCTCGACCGGGGAGCCTCCGGCGGTGAGCTGTCCCGGGTGATGCTCGCGGTGGAGGTCGTGCTGGCCGGAGACGCCTCGGTCGGCACGTTCGTGTTCGACGAGGTCGACGCGGGTATCGGCGGGAAGGTGGCCGTCGAGGTCGGACGGCGGCTGGCCCGGCTGGCGCGCTCGTCGCAGGTCGTCGTCGTCACGCACCTGCCCCAGGTCGCGGCCTTCGCGGACCGGCACGTCGTCGTCACGAAGGGGGCCGACGGGCAGGTGACCGCGACCAGCGTGAACGTCGTCGACGGGCCCGATCGCGTGCGGGAACTGGTCCGCATGCTCTCCGGACTGGAGGACTCCCAGTCGGGCGCCGAGCATGCGGCCGAGCTCCTCGAGCTGGCGTCCGCGGACAAGGCGCAGACCCCGGCCCGGCGCCCGGCGGCGCGGCGCGGCGGTACCGCTCGCGCCAAGCGCTGATAGTCTGGCGGTCCATGGACTCCCAGCCCACCAAGCACGTATTCGTCACGGGGGGCGTCGCCTCCTCCCTCGGCAAGGGGCTCACGGCCTCCTCCCTCGGCAACCTCCTGAAGTCCCGCGGTCTGCGCGTCACGATGCAGAAGCTCGACCCGTACCTCAACGTCGACCCGGGCACCATGAACCCGTTCCAGCACGGCGAGGTGTTCGTCACTGACGACGGCGCCGAGACCGACCTCGACGTCGGTCATTACGAGCGCTTCCTCGACACGGACCTGCATGGGTCGGCCAACGTCACGACCGGGCAGGTGTACTCGACCGTCATCGCCAAGGAACGGCGCGGGGAGTACCTCGGCGACACCGTGCAGGCGATCCCGCACATCACCAACGAGATCAAGGCCCGGATCCGGCGGATGGCCGGTCCGGACGTCGACGTCGTCATCACCGAGGTCGGCGGCACCGTCGGCGATATCGAGTCGCTTCCGTTCCTCGAAGCCGTGCGCCAGGTCCGCCACGAGGTCGGGCGCGACAACGTCTTCTTCCTGCACGTCTCGCTGCTGCCGTACATCGGTCCGTCGGGCGAGCTGAAGACCAAGCCCACCCAGCACTCGGTGGCCTCGTTGCGCAGCATCGGCATCCAGCCCGACGCCATCGTGCTTCGGGCCGACCGCGAGGTCCCGGCGAGCATCAAGCGCAAGATCTCGCTCATGTGCGACGTCGATGCCGGCGCGGTCGTCGCGGCCGTCGACGCCCCGAGCATCTACGACATCCCGAAGGTCCTGCACAAGGAGGGCCTCGACGCCTACGTGGTGCGGCGGCTGAACCTTCCGTTCCGCGACGTCGACTGGACCCGGTGGGACGACCTCCTGCGCCGGGTGCACCGTCCGAAGAACGAGGTCACCGTCGGACTGGTCGGCAAGTACATCGACCTGCCGGACGCCTACCTGTCGGTCACCGAGGCCATCCGTGCCGGCGGCTTCCACCACGACAGCCGGGTCAACATCCGCTGGGTGTCCAGCGACGACTGCACGACGCCGGAGGGTGCCGCCCGCGAGCTCGCCGGCCTCGACGCGATCGTCGTGCCGGGCGGGTTCGGCGTCCGCGGGATCGAGGGCAAGCTCGGCGCGTTGCGGCACGCCCGGGAGACCGGTCTTCCCGCGCTCGGACTGTGCCTGGGCCTGCAGTGCATGGTGATCGAGTACGCCCGCCACGTGTGCGGCCTGGAGGGGGCGAACTCGCTGGAGTTCGACGAGTCGACCCCGCATCCGGTCGTCTCCACCATGGCCGACCAGCGGGACGTCGTGTCCGGCGAGCGGGACATGGGCGGCACGATGCGACTGGGCCTGTACCCGGCGAAGCTCGCGGAGGGTTCGCAGGTCGCCGCGGCCTACGGCGTGCCCTACGTCGACGAGCGCCATCGGCACCGGTACGAGGTGGCGAACGCCTACCGCCCGCAGCTGGAGGCGGAGGGCTTGCGGATCTCCGGCACGTCGCCGGACGGCCGTCTCGTCGAGTTCGTCGAACTGCCGGCAGACGTCCACCCGTACTACGTCGGCACCCAGGCACACCCGGAGTTCCGCAGCCGCCCGACCCGGGCGCACCCGCTCTTCGCCGGGCTGGTGGGCGCCGCCCTGGCGCGCTCGGCGGCGCAGCGCGAGGTCGTCGCGCAGGGCTGACGGTGGACGAGGAATGGAACGGACCGGTCGCGGACGGCGGCGACCCGCTGCCGGTGGACCGGCGTGACGTCCGGTTCTCCGGGCGGGTGTGGTCGGTCGTCACCGACGACGTCCGGTTCGGAGCCGGTCCGGGGGAGCGGGTCGCGCGGCGCGACGTCCAGGTGCATCCCGGTGCGGTCGCGGTCATCGCGATCGACGACGTCGACCGCGTCCTGCTGATCCGGCAGTACCGCCACCCGGTGGGGCGCTACCTGTTCGAGCCGCCGGCCGGCCTCCTCGACGTCGCCGGCGAGCCGCCGTGGACCACGGCGCAGCGTGAGCTCGCCGAGGAGGCCGGGATCGCCGCGGCCGAGTGGTCGGTCCTCGTCGACCAGTACATGTCGCCGGGCGGTTCGAGCGAGGCCGTGCGGGTCTACCTGGCACGCGGCCTGGCACCGGTGCCCGGCGGTCGCCCGCACACCGGCGAGGCCGAGGAGGCCTACCTGCCACGGGCGTGGGTCGACCTCGACGATGCGCTGCACCTGGTGCTCACCGGGGCGATAGGCAGCCCGACTGCCGTCTCCGGCATCCTCGCGGCCTGGAGCGCACGCGCCAGCGACTGGGCGGACCTGCGATCCGCCGACGCGCCGTGGCCCGCCCGCGACGCCCTGCTCGCGACGGGTCGCGTGCACGCCGTGGGCGAGCGGGGAAGCGCTTAGGCTGGCGGCGTGACCCGGGAACCGGTCTGACGACGCTGGCGGCCGCGGTCGACGGCTACCTCGCGCATGTCGCGGTCGAGCGCGGCCTGTCCCCGCACACGGTCGCGGCCTATCGCCGCGACCTCGCGCGGTACGCGACGTGGTGCGAGGCACGCGGTCTGGTCGACATCGACGAGATCGCCGAGAACGACGTCGCCGACTTCGTCGCGTCGTTGCGGTCCGGCACACCGGACGCCGCGGCCGTGAGCGCGTCGAGTGCCGCCCGTGTCACGGTCGCGGTACGGAGCTTCCACAAGTTCGCCGCGGTCGACGGGCTCGCTCACGGCGACCCCGCCCGGCACGTCCGGCCCTCCCGTATCCCGCGCCGACTGCCGAAGGCACTGCCGTACGACGACGTCGCCCGACTGCTGGCCGCGGCCGGGAACGACGAGACGCCGGACGGCCTGCGAGACCGGGCGCTGGTGGAGTTGCTCTACGGCACCGGAACGCGTGTCTCCGAAGCCGTCGGCCTCGACGTCGACGACCTCGATCTGATCGGCCAGACCGTCATCGTCACCGGGAAGGGAAACAAGCAGCGACTGCTGCCGCTGGGCCGGCCTGCGGTCGAGGCGCTCGAGGCCTACCTCGTCCGGGGGCGCCCAGCACTTGCATCCCGTGGACGCGGGACCCCGAAGGTCTTCGTCAATGCGCTCGGCCGCCCGCTGTCACGTCAGAGCGCCTACGGCGTGCTGCGGCATGCCGCGGAGCGGGCCCAGCTGACGGGCATCATCGGACCGCACACCCTGCGGCACTCGTACGCCACCCACCTGCTGGAGAACGGGGCGGACGTGCGCGTGGTGCAGGAGCTGCTCGGGCACGCCTCGGTGACGACGACGCAGATCTACACGATGGTCACGGTCGACACGCTGCGACAGGTCTACGCGACCAGCCACCCGAGGGCCCGGTGAGGCGGCTCGCCGCCGTCGCGACGGCCGTCGTCGTGCTGGCGACATCTGCCGTGGCGGCCGCCGCATCGCAGCCGGTGTCGGCCGCGACGGCGGGCGCCCCCGTGCAGGAGCGGGTCATCGCCACATCGCGTGACGGCCGACCGATCACCGCCCGGCTGTACGGCGACCCGGCCGCACCGGTACGCCTCGTCGTCATCGGCCAGATGCACGGCAGCGAGCCCGGCGGCCGGAAGGTGGTCGCCGACCTCGCCCGCCGCGATGTCCCTCCGGGCGTGGCCCTGTGGCTGATCACCAGCATCAACCCCGATGGCGCCGTCGCGCACACCCGGTCCAACGCGCGCGGCGTCGACCTCAACCGCAACTTCCCGGTCGGCTGGCGGCCGTCGGCGCGGGGCTCGGTCTACTGGTCCGGACCGAGGGCGGCGAGCGAGCCGGAGACCCGTGGGGTCATGCGGTTCCTGACGTCGGTCCGGCCGACGGCCGTGCTCTCGCTCCACCAAGCCTTCGACCGCATCGACATCACGCATCCCGCCAGCCGTCAGGCCGGTCGGCTGCTGGCGCGCTGGATGGGGGAGAAGGCGGCGGCCGTCGGCTGCGCCGGGGCCTGCCACGGCACCATGACCCAGTGGATCGCCGCCACGCTGCACACGATCGGCATCACGGTGGAGCTGGACGACCAGGTGTCGTCCCGCGAGGCATCGGTCGCCGCCTCGGCGATGCTGCGTCTGGCACGGTGGCTCGGCGGTTCCCATGCGCCGACTGCTCCGGGGCTCGGCTAGCGCCTCACTCCTCGCGACCGGCGGTTCCGACGCGCCGACTGCTCCGGGGCTCGGCTAGCGCCTCACTCCTCGCGACCGGCGGGTAGGCTCGGCTGGCACCAGCGCGAGGAAGGGCACAGGCCCGCCGGGGCGCCAGGAGGGATCGTGATGCAGCCGACCGGACGGACCGAGGAGTCGGGCCAAGGCCAAGAGGCCATGTTCGACGCGCCGGACGCCCCTGCGGCCGGCGCGTTGGTCGACGTCCCCGAGATCCCCCTGCCGGCCCCGTTGGACCATCACGGCCCCGCGAAGGTCGTCGCCATGGTCAACCAGAAGGGCGGCGTCGGCAAGACGACGTCGACCATCAGCCTGGGCGCCGCGCTCGCGGAGTACGGCCGGAAGGTCCTGCTCGTCGACTTCGACCCGCAGGGGGCGCTCTCCGACGCGATGGGCGTCAACGCGAACGAGCTCGACGTGACGATCTACAACCTGCTGGTCGACTCCGACTGCCACGTGGGCGACGTCCTGGTCACGACCGACGTCGTCGATGTCGACCTCATCCCCGCGAACATCGACCTGTCGGCGGCCGAGGTGCAGCTTGTGAACGAGGTCGGCCGCGAGCACGCCCTCTCGCGTGCGCTCGCCCCGG
>JAFIHP010000159.1 GCA_017849335.1 Actinomycetales bacterium
CGCCAGGACATCGCCGGATGCGACGCCCGACATCCCGCGCCACGGCGACACCGCCACGGGCTCTCCGGACCGCGTGCGTGTGATCACGGTGTCCCGCCCGCCGACCGCGTGGGTGAGCACGTGGACGGATCGTGCGCGTCGGACCGCCAGCCCACTCCTCGGGCCCAGGTCGCCGAGGGCGTCGCGGACCGAGGAGCCCGCCGCGTTGACGACGACGTCGGTGGCCGTCACGTAGGCCGCCCCGCTGAGGCGGTCGGTGATCTCGACGGCGCACACGGTGTCGGTGACGGGGCCCGGTTCGGTGACGACCCTGGTCAGGGAGGCGTGCGTCAGCACGTCCGCGCCGAGATCGACCGCCGACCGAGCGACCGCGAGCACCAGCCGGGCCGGGTGCTCGCTGATCGTGTCGTCGACGGCGACCGCGCCGGTGAGTCCGTCGGTACGCAGCCACGGGGCGGCCGATCGGGCGGACCGGGCCGACAGCCACGACAGGCGGCCGGACCGGGCGGGTCCGCGGCGGCTCGTCGTCGCGGAGAGCGCCTCGCCCAAGACCAGGCGTGTGCCGACGGCCGCCCGCCCCGGCCCGTCCTCGTCCCACGTCGGGACGACCACACGCCGTGACCGGACGAGGTGGGGCGCGGCGAGGAGGAGGGTGCGGCGCTCGCGGGCTAGCTCGGCGGCCACCCGGATGTCGGCGCGGGCGACGTCCTGCCAGCCGCCGGGGAGCACGGCCGCCGACGACGCACCCGAGCCGAGGTCGGACTGCTCGACCAGGAGGACAGACACCCCGCGTCCGGCGAGCTCACGCGCGATGTGGACGCCGGTGATCCCGCCGCCCACGACGACCACACGATGGGGTCGGTCGAGCACGCGAACGTCGCGCACCCACGGTCGAGCGGTCACGGCCGACGCGGAACGCGAGGAGGGGCCGGCCTCACGGCCGACGTGGGTGGCGGCTGGGCGTGGCCGCCGGGCGCGGGCCGACCGGCACGTCCCCGACCCACGTGACCCGCTGCATCACCCGGTGGAAGTCGCCGTAGTCGAGGTTCGCGTAGTGCGCCGTGCAGCGGTTGTCCCAGACGACGACGTCGCCAGCTGTCCACGAGTGGCGTACGACGTGCTCGGGCTTGCTGATGTGCGCGAAGAGCGCGTCCAGCAGGCCGCGACTCTCGTACGCCGAGAGCCCGGCGATCGACACGGTGAACTCCGGGTTGACGAACAGGGAGCGCCGGCCGGTCTCCGGGTGGACGCGGACGACCGGGTGCTCGACCGGGACGAACGCGGAGAACGCCCGCCCGTCCCAGTCGGCGTAGGCGGCGCCCCGCTCGGCGAGCGACTGCGCGAACGTGCGCGACCCGTCGTGCACGGCGGTGAGTCCGTCGATCGCGGTCCGGATCGGTGCTGACAGCGAGTCGTACGCCGCTTCGAGGCTCGCCCAGCTCGTGTCGCCGCCGAACTCCGGCACGCGGACCGCTCGCAGGACGCTGCCCAGCGGCGGCCGCTCCACGAACGTCACGTCGGTATGCCAGACGTCGTTGCGGATCGCCCCGTAGCTGTCGATCTCCCAGACCTCCGGATGGTCGTCGTCGACGGCGGCCATGACCGGGTGCGACGGCGTCAGGTCGCCGAACTGGCGGGCAAACGCGACCTGGGTGTCGGCGTCGAGGTGCTGTCCGGGGAAGACCAGGACCTTGTGGGAGAGCAGCAATGACCACAGCGCCTCGCGGTCGGCTGGCGGGAGGGGCTGGCTCAGGTCCACGCCGGTCACGCGGGCACCGATCGTGGCGCTCAGTCGCCGTGAGCGCAGGGTGCTCGGGGCCTCGCAGAACGCGAGAGGTGCGGTGGTCATCCGGGTCCGATCATCCGAGGTGCTCGAGGGCCGGCGTTGCGATACGGGTCAGCATAGACTATAAAGTCACTAGACAAAATATGAAAAGGACGGATTGATGGCGACGAGATCAGCGGTGTCGAGGTCGGGGGTAGGTGCGAGTCGGTCCTGGCGGGAGGACGCCGCCTGCCTCCACGTCGACCCGGAGCTGTTCTTCCCCTCCGAACGCGGCCATGGGGCGGCCTACGAGCTGGAGCTCGCCCGGTCGGTGTGCGCGCGCTGCCCGGTCCGGTCGGAGTGCATGCTCGCTGCGCTGGAGCTGCGGGTCACCGACGGCATCTGGGGAGGGTTGACGGTGGCCGAGCTGCGCCGGGTCGTGGCCCTGCCGCGGCGGCAGGCCTCCTGAGTGTCGGCTTGCCGGACGGCGACCGAGTATTTACGATCAAATCCATCGACAAGATATATTTCCGGTCCGACGGCAGGAGGCACCCCATGGTCGACCAGCGGCAGGCGGATCGGATCCGGGTCGGGATCGTGGGTGGGGGTGCCTCCGGCACGCTCGTCGCGGCGCTCCTGCTTCGGGAGTCGGCCGTGCCGGTCGACGTCGTCGTCTTCGAGCCCCGAGCCGCGCTGGGCGAGGGCGTCGCGTACTCCACGACCGACGAGCGGCACCTGCTCAACGTGCCCGCACGCGGCATGAGCGCGTTCGCCGACGACCCCGACCACTTCCGCGCCTGGGCCGGTGTCGAGCCGACCGCGTTCGTGCCACGCCGGCGCTACGCGGAGTACCTGCGATCGGTCCTCGCGGACTGCCTGGCCGCGGCGGTGCCGGGAAGCGAGCTGACGCACGTGGGCGAGCGCGTGACGAACCTCGGCCTCACCCCGAGTCCGTGGGTCGTCACCGAGAACGACACGTACGTCGCTGTCGACCACCTCGTCCTGGCGCTCGGCAACGATGCCCCGCCGGTGCCGGACGTGCTCGCGGCCGGCCTGCCGTCGAGCCGCCTGGTCGCCGACCCGTGGGCGCCGGGCGCGCTCGACATCGTGCAGCCTGGCGACCGCGTGCTCCTCGTCGGCACCGGCCTGACGGCGGTCGACGTCGCCATCTCCGTGTGCAGCACCGTCCGGGGGGTCCGCGTCGACGCGGTCTCCCGGCACGGGCTGCTCCCCGCGGCGCACGCGAACCCGTGGCAGCCGGCTCCGGCGGCGCCGGACTGGGACCTCGCGTCCACGACGCCGGGCGACGTGCTTCGCTACCTGCGCGCGGCCGGCTCCGACTGGCGAGGTGCACTGGACTCCCTGCGCCCGATCACGGCGACGCTCGGGCAGTCGTGGGACGACCGGACGCGCAGCGACGCGCTGCGCCGGCTGGGTCGCTTCTGGGACGTCCATCGGCACCGGATGGCGCCGTCGATCGCGTCGGTCCTGGACCGGCTCATGCGCAGCGGTCGCCTGAACGTCCATGCGGCGAGCCTGCAGTCCGCGATCTCGACGGCGCACGGTGTAGACGTCCTGCTGTCGTGCGGAGACTGGTTGCAGGCGGACCGCATCGTCGTCTGTACCGGGCCCACGGGCCGCGCCGACCGGGATCCTCTCGGTCGTCTCCTGCTGGCTCGTGGGCAGGCTCAGGAAGGACCGCTCGGGCTGGGACTGCAGGTCGACCCGCAGACCGGCCACCTGCTCGACGGCGACGGGCAGCGCGTCCCGAACGTCACGACCGTCGGCCCACCCCGGCGCGGGGTGCTCTGGGAGTCGACCGCGATGCCGGAGATCCGCGTGCAGGCCGCGGGCGTCGCCCGCGCCGTTCTGAGCGACCGCGTCGCGGTCGGCGTCTGAGGGGCACCCATGGAGACCTTCGCCGACGGACTGTCCCTCCACACCATCGAGACGCCGAGCCTGGGTGACCGCTCGTACGTCGCGATCCACGACGGCTGGGCCGTCGCGGTCGACGTGCAGCGCGACCTGGACCGGGTCGAGGACCTGCTCCGCGAGCACGACGCCCGGCTTGGCGCGGTCCTGGAGACCCACATCCACAATGACTATCTGACCGGGGGGCTGGTGCTCGCCCGCCGGCTGGGCGCGGAGTACGTCGTGCCGCAGGGGCCGCGCCTGGGATACAGCGCCACCCGCGTCGGCGACGGGTCGACGGTCCGCGTCGGCGCCCTCACCGTCCGCACCATCGACGCCCCAGGTCACACGGACGCCCACGCCGCCTTCTCCCTGCACGTCGAGGACGCGGCAGCGCAGGTCGCGTTCACGGGCGGATCGCTGCTGCTCGGCGCGACCGGACGTACCGACCTGCTCGGGATCGAGCTGGCCGAAGGCCTGGCCCGGCGGCAGTACTGGACGGCACGTCGCCTTGCCCGGATCCTGCACGGCGACGTCCGGCTGCGGCCCACCCACGGATTCGGGAGCTTCTGCGCCGCGGGGTCGGTCGTGCCATCCGGGGACACCCTCGCCGAGCAGCTCGACGCCAACCCCGCGTACCTGCTCTCGGAGGAGGAGTTCGTTGCCGACCTTCTCGCGCGACTCGGCGACTACCCGACGTACTACGCGTTCATGGGCCCGCGGAACGCCGGCGGGGTGACCACGGCCGACCTGCCGGACGTCCCCCGCGCGGACCTCGCGACGTTGCGGGAGGTCGACGGCTTCGACGCGCTCGTCGTCGACGTGCGGGCCCGGCAGCGGTGGGC
>JAFIHP010000160.1 GCA_017849335.1 Actinomycetales bacterium
AGGGGGATCGCGGCGGTCGCGCGCTCATGAGCGGCCGCCGGGTCGCCCGTCGCCGCGTCGAGGGAGACGATCCGGTCCGTCGCGATTCGACCGGGGAGCAGGCCCATGACCCGGGTCCCGCGGGGACCGACCTCGTCCGCGAGGTCGGTGACCAGCATCGCCAGGCCCGGCCGCAGACCGTTGCTCGTCGTGAGGCCCGGGAACACCTCGACCGCCGACACCGACAGCACGAGCGCGATCGCCCCGCCGTCCGCGGTCCCGCCCTCGGCCATCGCGGCGTACAGCTCGCGGGCCATCCGGACCGACCCGAGGAACACCGACTCGAACGCCGACCGCCACTGCTCGTCCGTCGTCGACGTCACGGAACCCGGTGGCGGTCCGCCGACGCTGACCAGGCCGCCGTCCACGCGCCCGAACCGGTCCAGGGCGACTCGGATCGCGGCCGCCGGTGTCGTCGGGTCCGCGAGATCCGCCGCGATCCCGGCGGCGCGGTCGCCGAGCTCGGCGACGGCCTGCTCGACCGCATCGGGTCGCCGGGAGACGATGACGACGTTGGCACCGTCGTCGACGAGCACCCGGGCGGTGGCGAAGCCGAGGCCCGTGCTGCCGCCTGTGACGACGTAGGTGCGATCGTGCAGTCCCAGGTCCACGTCAGGCTCCGTTCGGCGACGGGCTGGCCGGCTCGTCGGTCTGCTCGGCGGCGAGCGCTGCTGCCCCGGCGCGCTCGGCATCCTCCTTGGCTTCCCGGCGCAGGACGTAGTACCAGCCGGACATCGCGACGGCCGCGAACAGCAGCCACTGGATCGCGTACGAGATGTTCCGGGACTCGTCGATGTCCGGGAGCGGCCAGGGCACCAGGCCGGTCTGCTCCGGTGTCGACGTCGCCAGCTGGACGAATCCGGGGACGGCCCCCGACGCCGCCGGCAGAAGGACCGCGGACGCGGCCGCGACCTGGCCACGGGGGAGACCGTCGTTGTCGCCGGGAGCCGCCGGCTCGTCCGGACGAAGGTAGCCGTCGACCGTCACGGTCCCGGAGGGCGGACCGGGCACGGTCGGCGTCGCGAGAGCGTCCCCACCGACCGCGATCCAGCCCCGGTTCACCCACACGGCCGTCCCGTCGGACTGGCGGAGCGCCGTCATCACCCAGAAGCCGTTCTGGGCGTCGAGCGGACGTCGGCGAACGAGCGCGGTCGTCGCTGGCTCGTAGGTGCCGGTCACCTCGACCGCCCGGAACTCGTCGTCGCCGACCGGGGTGCGCAACGCCTGCGCCAGCGGCACCGGATCCGCCGCGAGGGAGGCGGCGAGGGCCAGCCGCTCCTCGCGGTGCTGCTCCGCCCGTGACCACTGCCAGCGGCTGAGCAGACCGAACGCGACGATCGCGAAGACCACCACCGCGGTGAAGCCGAGCCACCGCCGCGTGCGCAGCAGCGGCCAGATCACCAGGCCAGCCTACGTCGGCTCACGACGGCCTCGACCCGTCGCTGCCGATCGCCGTCGCCGACCCGGGAAGCGCCGGCTGCGGCTTCGCGGCCACGCCCACGTCACCCGGTTCGTCGTTCTCGCGGCCGGCGTTCGCGACGACCACCGCCAGGTAGGGCAACACGATCGCCCCGGCGATCAGCGCCCAGCGCGGCCAGCCCGGGGTGAAGATCGCGGCGACGAAGCACACGGTCCGGATGCCCATCGAGATCAGGTAGCGACGGGTACGACCGACCTGCTCGACGCTCAGCGGTCGCTGCGCCTCGGTGATCGTGTACACCTGCTCGCCCTTGGGCATGACGCCACGGTAGGCCAAGATGGGTCGCCGTGGTGACGAGGGCCGGTCGGGAGGCGGGGGAGTGAGCGAACACGGAAGCGCGCACGAGCAACGCAGCGTCGAACGGCTGATCAACTTCAGCGACGCGGTGGTCGCCGTCGCCGTCACGCTTCTGGCCCTGCCGCTGGTCGACATCGCTGGGCCCAGCGCGGGTCAGTCGGTATGGACGGTTCTCGGCGACCACACCGGGGAGATCTACTCGTTCCTGTTCACGTTCTACGTCGTGATCGCCATGTGGGCCGTCCACAACCGGATCCTGAACTCCCTGCGGCACATGGACGGCCCGATCATGTGGCTCAACGCCACCTGGCTCGCGTTGATCGTGCTGCTCCCGTGGTTCAGCGCCATGTACGGGGAGTCGCAGATCTTCAGCGACGGCGGCGAGAGCGGAGACGCGCTCGGCGTCGGCCTCCTCTACTGGGGCACCCTGGCGGCGATCAGCATGGTCGGTGCGTCCATGGGCTGGCGGCTTCGCGGCCGGCCGGACCTCGCCGAGTCCGAGGACGTGGGCCGTGACTGGTGGGCGGCGTACCGCGGGCCCAGCCTCGCGGCGTGCTTCCTGTTCATCGGGATCGTCTCGGTCTACGCGCCGAGCGCGGCCTCCTGGCTCCCGTTCGGCATCATCCCGCTGAGCATCGTGCTGCGTCCGCGACGGCGTCCGGCGCCCGCCGCAGGCGAGGGTGCTGCGCCGGCCTCCCGCTAGTCTGCGACCCGACGAGAGGACTGGCATGGGACAGGTCGCGCTGGTGACCGGTGGCAACCGCGGGATCGGCTTGGCGACCGCGCAGCGGCTGCGCGACGGCGGCTACACCGTTGTGGTCGGGAGTCGTTCGGGCGAAGCGCCGGACGGGCTCGACGCGGTCCGGCTCGACGTGAGCGATCCGGCGTCGATCGAAGCCGGCTTCGCCGAGATCGAGGAGCGCTTCGGCCCGGTGCTGGTCCTCGTGGCCAACGCGGGCATCACCCGGGACGGCCTGCTGATGCGCATGTCCGACGAGGACATCGACGACGTGCTCGCGACGAACCTGGCGGGCAGCATCCGCTTGGCCCGCCGAGCCCTGAAGGGCATGATCCGTGCGCGATCGGGCCGGATCGTGTTCGTCTCCAGCGTCGTCGGAATGCTGGGCTCGGGCGGCCAGGTCAACTACGCGGCGTCCAAGGCGGGCCTCATCGGGGCCGCTCGGTCCCTGGCGCGCGAGGTGGGCTCGCGGGGGATCACGGTGAACGTGCTGGCCCCGGGCTTCGTCGAGACCGACATGACGGCCGTCCTCGACGACGCCCAGCGCTCGGCGATCCTCGGCCAGATCCCGCTCGCTCGCTATGCTCAATCGGCCGAGATCGCCGACTCCGTCGCGTTCCTCGTCGGTGCCGGCTACGTCACCGGCGCCGTGCTTCCGATCGACGGCGGACTCGGCATGGGGCACTGACCGGACCGTCCCGGTCCACCGTCCGTTCACGAAGGGAGCCCGCATGGGCCTGCTCGACGGCAAGCGCATCCTCGTCACCGGCGTTCTCACCGACGAGTCGATCGCCTTCCACGTGGCCCGGCTCGCCCAGGAGCAGGGAGCGACGGTCGTGCTGACGTCGTTCGGTCGGGCCCTGAGCCTGACGCGCCGCACGGCCAGCCGCCTGCCCGCGCCCGCGCCGGTGGTCGAGCTGGACGTGACGAGCGCCGACGACCTCGCGGCCCTCGCCGAGCGCGTGCGCGAGCACGTCGACGGGCTGGACGGTGTGCTGCACTCGATCGGGTTCGCCCCCGAGGCTGCGCTGGGCGGCAACTTCCTGAACACCGCCTGGGAGGACGTCGCGACCGCGGTCCACGTCTCGGCCTACTCGCTCAAGGCCCTCGCCGTCGCCGCGAAGCCGCTCATGGGTCCCGGATCGGCGATCGTGGGCCTGGACTTCGACGCGACGATCGCCTGGCCGAAGTACGACTGGATGGGCGTGGCGAAGGCCGCGTTCGAGAGCACCTCGCGCTACCTCGCGCGCTACCTCGGACCGGACGAGATCCGCGTGAACCTCGTCGCGGCGGGGCCGATCAAGACGATGGCGGCCAAGAGCATCCCGGGCTTCGAGCAGTTCGAGGGCATGTGGGACCAGCGCGCACCCCTGCGGTGGGACCTGACCGACCCGGTGCCCGCGGCCAAGGCGTGCGTGGCGCTGCTGTCGGACTGGTTCCCGTCGACGACGGGGGAGATCGTCCACGTGGACGGCGGGATCCACGCCCAGGCCGGCTGACGTGCCGGCCGCGCGGCTCGTCCTCGTCCGGCATGCCAAGAGCGACTACCCCTGGGGCGTGTCGGACCACGACCGGCCGCTCAACCCGCGGGGTCGCCGCGACGCGCCGCAGGTCGGTGCGTGGCTCGACGAGCACGTCCACTGTGGCGACGGGATCGTGCCGGCCGTCCGCGTGTCGACCGCGCGCCGAGCACAGTTGACCTGGGCGGGCGTCCGATCCCGGTTGTCCCCGCGGTGGGAGTCGGTGGATGTCCAGGACGAGCCGCTCGTCTACGAGGCCGACGTCCCGGCGCTGAGCGAGGTCGTACGGCAGGCGTCGAGCCCCCTCGTCCTGCTGGTCGGCCACAACCCGGGACTGGCCGATCTCGTGGCACGGGTCGCCGTCGACGACGCGATGCGCGCGCAGGCGCTCGTGAAGTTCCCGACGTCGTCGGTCGCGGTCCTGGAGGCGGTGGGCGACTCGCCGTTGTCGGACGTCATCGACGGCCCGGCGACGATGCGGCTGACCGCCTTCGTCGTTCCGCGCGGCTAAGGACGCGTGGGTAGGCCCTCGCGCTCGTCGGCGACCTCGATCTCCTCGCGGGTGATGCCCAGCAGGAACAGCACCGAGTCCAGGTAGGGCACGTTGACCGACGTGTCGGCGACCGCGCGCGCGGCCGCCTTCGCGTTGAACGCGACACCGAGGCCGGCAGCCTCCAGCATGTCGATGTCGTTCGCCCCGTCGCCGATGGCGATCGTCCGCCGCTGGGGAACGCCGTACTGCCGCGCGAACGCCTCCAGGGCCGTGCGCTTGCCGAGACGGTCGACGACCTCGCCGCGGACCTGGCCGGTCAGGACGCCGTCGACGACCTCGAGGGAGTTCGCCCGGACGTCGGTGACGCCGAGCTCCGCAGCCAGGGGCGCGATCACCTCGACGAACCCGCCCGACACCAGAGCGACCCGGTAGCCCAGTCTCAGCAGGGTGCGGCACAGCGTCCGGGCGCCCGGCGTCAGCGTGACCCGCTCGCGCACCCGGTCCAGGGTCTCGACCGGCAGACCCGCAAGCAGGGCGACGCGGGCCCGAAGGGACTGCTCGAAGTCGAGCTCGCCGGCCATGGCTCGCTCGGTGATCGCCGCCACCTCGTCGAGGACGCCCGCCTCGTCGGCCAGCAGGTCGATGACCTCGTCCTGGATGAACGTCGAGTCGACGTCCATGACGACGAGGTGGACGCCGCGTCGGTCGAGGTCGGCGTCCTGGACGGCGATGTCGGCACCGTGCTCGGCGGCCACCGCGGCGAGCGGACGGCGCAGGGCGTCGACGGACACCCCGGAGCCCTCGAAGGCGACCGCGGTCACGGGGTACGAGGCGATACGCCGGACGCGGTCGATGTTGCCGCCGCGGTCGGCGATCTCGGTCGCCGCTGCCGCGATCGCGGCCGGGGCCAGCGGCGCCCCCATGAGCATCACCTGGACGCGGTTGCGTCGTCGCCGGTCGTCCTCGGCGGCGCCCGGGACCGTCTCGACGTCCATGTCGAGATCCGCGGCGACCTTCCGGACGGCGCTGCGGGTGGCGGCCAGCTCCTCGTCGCCGGAGACGTCGACGAGGACGGCGAGGACCAGCCGACCGCGCACGACGAGCTGCTCGACGTCGAGCACGGCGACCGGGTGCTCGGCGAGCGCGGCGAACAACGATCGGGTCACGCCGGGCCGGTCGGTGCCGGAGAGCGTGATGAGCAGCGTGCTACGGGAGGCGTCCATGGGCGCGGCCCACGGTAGTGCTCGGCGCCGACGAGCCACCGCCTAGGGTGGGCCGACGTGACGACCGACGCAGCCGTAGTGCGACTGACCGGCGTCGGCGTCCGGCGCGGAACCTCGTGGCTGCTCCGCGATGTCGACCTGGAGATCGCCGAGGGTGAGCGCTGGGTCGTCATGGGACCGAACGGGGCCGGCAAGACGACGCTCCTGCTCGTGGCCTCTGGCCGCCTGTTCCCGACGGTCGGCGCCGTCGAGCTGCTCGGCGAGGAGTACGGCGCGGTCGACATGGCCGAGCTGCGTCCGCGGATCGGCTGGGCCTCCAGTGCCGCGACCGGGGACATCCCCCGCTCCGAGCGCGTGCACGACGTGGTCATGACCGGGGCGTGGGCGGTCTCCGGACGCTGGCGCGAGCAGTACGACGACAGCGACCACGCGCGCGCGACGGGCCTGCTGCGCGCCTGGGGCATGTCCGAGCTCGCGGACCGGACGTTCGGCACGCTGTCGGAGGGCGAGCGCAAGCGCACGATGATCGCCCGGTCGCTGATGAGCGACCCCGAGCTGCTGCTGCTCGACGAGCCCGGAGCCGGCCTGGACCTCGGGGGCCGTGAGGACCTCGTGGAGCGGCTGACCACGCTCGCGGCGGACCCCATGGCGCCGACGCAGGTCCTGGTGACCCACCACGTGGAGGAGATCCCGCCGGGGTTCACGCACGTCGCGGTGCTGGCGGGCGGGCGGATCCTCGCGGCCGGGCCCATCGCCCAGACGCTCACGGCCGAGGTCCTGAGCGCGGCGTTCGGCCTGCCGATCGCGGTGACGGAGCAGTCCGGGCGCTACTTCGCGCGCCGGGCGGCCACCGCCGCGGCCTCATGAGCTGGGGCACCTTCTTCCTCCTCGTCGCGGCCGGCTTCGGTGGCGGCGTGATCAACGCCGCCGTCGGATCCGGGACGCTCCTGACGTACCCGGCGCTGCTCGCGGCGGGTGTGCCGCCCGTCGCGGCGAACGCGACCAACGCCGCAGGCCTGTCGCCGGGCGGCTTCTCGTCGGCCTGGGCGTACCGCGTCGAGCTGCGGGACCGCATGCGCGTGCTCAAGTGGGCGCTCGTCGCGTCGCTGGTCGGCGGTGCGCTGGGCGCGACGCTCGTCGTGGCGCTGCCGTCCCGGATCTTCGTCGCGCTTGTCCCGTGGCTCGTCGGCACGGCGACCGTCCTCGTCGCGGTGCAGCCGGTCCTCGCCCGCCTGGTGGGGGAGCACCACGAAGGACGCCATCGCCCGGTGTGGCCGTGGACCGGCCTGGTCGGCGTGTACGGCGGCTATTTCGGCGCGGCTCAGGGCGTGATGCTGATGGCCGTGCTCGGCCTGGTGTACGACCGGGACACGCAGCGCTCGAACGCGGCGAAGAACCTGTGCGGCGGCGCGGCCAACATCGCGGCCGCCGTCGTGTTCGCCATCGCTGGGGTCGTCGTGTGGCTCGCTGCGCTCGCGGTCGCGCTCGGGGCGATCGCGGGTGGGTACGTGGGCGGCAGGCTCGCCCGGCGGCTGCCGAAGCCCGTCCTGCGCGGGCTCGTCGTCGCGGTCGGCGTCGGCGCGACGCTCTACCTCGTGGCGCGTCGATAGCCGGGTCGCGTCGACACGGGCTTGTAGCGTGGCCCCGGAACGGGAAGGACATCGCTCGTGGTCAAGCGCGTACTGCTGGGCATCGTGGGGGCGCTGCTCGTGCTCGTCGCGGCTGTCGTCGGCTCGTTCGCGGCCTGGGGCTACCTGACGTTCGGCAACGGCGGCAGCCTGCGCTACGACCTGGGCACGGTGGTTCCGGGAGCCGCCGACACATCGATCGTGGTCGACGTCGACCGGTTCGGCGCGAGCATCCCGTACCTCGACGCGATCGGCGAGACGCAGCTGGCCGCCCGCAGCGCCCAGCCCGGCGGCGAGGAGACGTCGCTGTTCCTCGGCGCGGCGCGCACGCCCGACGCGGACGCGTTCGTCAAGGGAACGCCCTACGCGGTCGGCATCCGCACGGCGGACGGCTGGCAGGTGCGGCAGATCCCCGGCGGGAGTGCCCTGCCGGCGACGACGGCGGTGCCGTGGCTGTCCAAGGCTTCCGGCTCGACCGCCCTGCTCGACGTCCCGACGTCCCGTCCCTTGACCTTGGTGGTCGCGCGCAGTGACGGCGCCCCGGTCGGTGCGGTGCTGCTGGGGGCTGACTTCGCCGTCCCGACCGCGCGGACCTGGGCGATGTGGCTGGGGATCGCCGCCGCGGTCGTGCTCATCGTGGGGATCGTCCTGCTCGTCGTCGCGGTCCGTCGTCGACGTCCGCGCGGTGCGCACGAGGCCGGCGTGACGGCGGCCGTGGCGGCCGAAGCCGCCGAGCCCGAACGCGACGTGGCTGGGACAACCGACACAATCGACCCCGTCACGGGCACAGATCTTTCGTTTGTCCCGGCGGGCGGGACAAACGCAGAAATGGGGGGCGAGGCAGCCCCGATTGTTGCGGTTGTCCCGGTCACGGCCGATGAAGTCCATCCCGAACCTGCGCCGGAGCCTGACGCGGCGGCCGAACCCGAGGCCATCGCGGCGCCGGGGCCCGACGTGGCTGGGACAACCGACACAATCGCCGCCGTCAGCGCCTCAGATTCTTCGTTTGTCCCGGCGGGCGGGACAAACGAGGAAATCGGGGGCGAGGCAGCCCCGAATGTTGCGGATGTCCCGGTCGTGGCGGACGTGGATCGGACGGCGGAGATCCCGGTCGTCCCCGAGGCGGCGCCACCGGCCGACCCGGACGCGGAGCCGGATGAGCACCAGCCCTCCTGATCCCGGCCCGGCGTCCACCCGGATCTGGACCATCCCGAACGTCATCAGCTTCGCCCGCCTGCTGGGCGTCCCGGTCTTCTTGTGGCTCGTCCTGGTCCCGCACGCGGACACCGCGGCCTTCGTCCTCCTCGTCGTCGCTGGGGCGTCGGACTGGTTCGACGGCTACCTCGCGCGACGGCTGGACCAGCGCAGCGAGCTCGGCGTCCTGCTGGACCCGATCGCCGACCGCCTCTACATTGCAGCGACGCTCCTGGGCCTCGCGCTGCGGTCGATCATCCCGTGGTGGCTGGTCGCCGTGCTGGTCCTGCGCGAGCTCATGCTCGTCGCACTGCTGCCGCGCCTTCGTCGTCACGGCAAGGTCGCGCTGCCGGTCACATACGTCGGCAAGGCGGCGACGTTCTGCCTGCTGTGGGGCTTCCCGTTGCTCCTGCTCGCGGACAACCCGGTCTTCGGCACCGCCGCAGCGGCCTTCGGCTGGGCGTTCGCGCTCTGGGGAACCTACCTCTACTGGTGGGCCGGATTACGCTACGTGCAGCAGGCGAACGCGCTCGGACGGCCTGCCTGAGACGGGGTCGCGATGCAGGCAGTGGTCATGGCCGGTGGCGCCGGCACCCGCCTGCGGCCGTTGACCACGGCGGTCCCCAAGGCGCTGCTGCCGATCGTCGGCGAGCCGATGCTGGCGCGGGTCGTCCACCTGCTCGGCCGGCACGGCGTTGACCGATGCGTCGTCACGCTGCAGCACCAGGCGAGCGTCGTGCTGAAGTACTTCAGCGCCGACCACGTCGACGACGTGTCGATCCGGTTCCTCACCGAGCCGCGGCCGCTGGGCACGGCCGGGAGCGTGCGCTACGCCCAGACGTGGCTCGAGGACGACGACATCCTCGTCATCAGCGGTGACTGCCTGACCGACATGGACCTGACGCACCTGCGGGAACGCCATCGCGAGAACGACGCCGACCTGACCATCGCCCTCGCGCATCGTCCGGACCCGCGCAGCTACGGCGTCGTCACGGTCGCTGACGACGGCAGGGTCGAGACGCTCGTCGAGAAGCCGAGCTGGGGCGAGGTCGCCAGTGACACGGTGAACACCGGCGTGTACCTCGTCCACCCCCGCGTCCTGGACCTCATCCCGCTCGACACGCCCACCGACTGGGCGACCGACGTGATCCCGGCCCTCCTGCGGACCGGCGCGCGCGTGTACGGCGAGGTCGTCGACGGCTACTGGGAGGACGTCGGCACGCTGGCCAGCTACGCCAAGGCGCAGCGCGACGTCCTCGACGGCATGGTCGCCACGGATCGCGGGGCGTTCGAGGTGTCGCCAGGCGTCCTCGTCGCGACCGGCGCGGAGGTCTCCCCGGACGCCGACCTGCGGGCACCGGTCTACATCGGCCCGTTCGCCAAGGTGGAGGCCGACGCCGTCGTCGGTCCGTACACGGTCGTCGGCACCAACACCCTTGTCCGGGCGCGGGCCGTGGTCGACCACAGCGTCCTGCACCCGAACGTCTTCGTGGCGAACGACGCGGACATCCGCGGATCCATCATCGGGCGCGCGACCGAGATCCGGCACGGGGCCCGCGTCCTGCAGGGCGCCGTCATCGCCGACGGGTGCACCATCATGGACGGCGCCGTGATCGGGACCGACGTGCTCGTCTACCCGGGCAAGACGATCGACGAGGGCACGGTGGTCGACGAGTCGGTCGTGTGGGAGTCGCCGTCGCAGCGGCAGGTCTTCGGCGACAGCGGCGTCCGGGGCATCGTCAACGTCGACATGACGCCCGAGCGGATCGTCCGACTGGCGGCGGCGTTCGCGACCACGCTCCCCAAGGGCGCGACGGTGAGCGTCGGACGTGACCACTCGCGCGCTGCGCGTGCCCTCAACCGCGCGCTCGCTGGAGCGCTGACGGCCAGCGGACTGAACGTGCGCGACCTACGGGCGGTGACGACAGCCCTCGTGCGCAACGACACGGCGCGCTACTCCGCCGGCGGTGTCATCCTGCGCACGACGCCCGGTCGGCCGGACAGCATCGACGTGCTGTTCCTCGACGACCGTGGAGGAGAGATCGGCAGCCAGCAGCGCGACGCCGTGGAGCGGGTCTTCACGCGGCGGGAGTTCCGTCGCCCGCTGCCCGCGGACATAGGAGACATCCGGACCCCGCACCGCGTGCTCGACGACTACGCGAACGACGTCGAGGAGGAGATCAGCCTCGACGCGATCCGGGCCGGCCGACCCCGGATCGTGCTCGACGCCGGCGGTGGGCCCTCGGTGAACGTGCTCGCCCTGCTGATGGGCCGGCTCTCCATCGATGCGCTGACCGTCGGCGCGGCACTGGAGGAGGAGGCGGCCGCCGATCCGGCACCGGCGCGCGAGTCCGCGTTGCGCCGACTCGCCGGGCTCGTCGTCTCGTCCGGTGCGGGCATCGGTGCCCGCCTCGGACCGACCGGCGAGCGGCTGAGCATCGTCGACGAGCTCGGCCGGGTGATCGACGACGGCCGGATGCTGCTGATCATGCTGGACCTCGTCGCCGCGCGACGCCACGGAGGAGTCGTGGCAGTGCCCGTGACTACCAGCCGTCTGGCTGAGCAGGTCGCGGCGTTCCACGGGGTCGGGGTGCGTCGGATCGGTGCCGGGTTCGCGCCCCTGGCCGCCGCGTCGGCGCAGTCGGACGTGATCCTCGCGGGCGACGGCCGCGGCCGGTTCGTCCTGCCGTCCCTCGGGCCTGGCCCCGATGCGGTTGCCGCGCTGATGATGCTGCTGGTGCTGATGGCCGACTCGGACCTGACACTGAGCCAGCTGAACGCACGGATCCCCGCCACGTCGGTCGTCTCGCGCACCGTCAACGTCCCGTGGCATCGTCGCGCGGGCGTGATGCGCTCGCTCCGGCAGGCCGCCGAGGGGCACGAGGTAGACACCCTCGACGGCATCCGGATCATCGACCCCGACGGCAGCTGGTGCCTCGTGCTGCCCGACGACGACCAGGCCGTCCTGACGCTCTACGCCGAGGCGGAGGAGCCGCTCGCCGCGGTGCGCCTGCTGGACGTGTGGCAGCGCGTCGTCGAGCAGGCGATCTAGTGGACCGCGCCGCCGCTGCGGGGCACCGTGACGCAGACGGGCTCCTGGACGCGTTCATCGCGCAGGCCGTGGCCGATGACTACGCCGACGTCGCGCCGATGGGTCCCGGGGAACGCAGGCCGCCGTCGCGGCGCGACCTGCCGACGGCTCTGATCGCCGTCGCGGTCGCCGTCGTGATCGGCCTGATCGGTGCCGTGGCGATCCTCACGGCGCGGGGTAGTGACGACGAGCGCGACCGCACGCACGCGGAGCTCGAGCAGCGCGTGGCGGCCCAGACCGTCGTGGTGGAGCAGCGACAGGCCGACGTCGACCAGGCGACGGCACGCGTCGACGCCCTCCAGCAGGACCTGCTGGACTCCGCGGCCGCTGAGCAGCAGGCCGACCAGACCGAACGCCTGGCCCGGCAGGCAGGCATGGCGGCCGTGGCGGGACCGGGAGTGGTCGTCACGATCGACGACGCGACCGGCGCGCAGGCGGGCTCACTGAACCGCGTGCTGGACCGCGATCTGCAGCTGATCGTGAACGCGCTGTGGAAGATGGGGGCGGCGGGCATCGCGATCAACGGACAGCGGTTGACGGCGCTGACCGCGATCCGAAGTGCCGGGGACGCCATCCTCGTCGACTACCGCCCGCTCAGCCCGCCGTACCGGATCGAGGCGCTGGGGACGTCGTCGGCGCAGCCCGACGACAGCGACCTGACCCGCCTACTCGACGGGCTGCGGTCGTCCTACGGGCTGGACTCCTCCGTGGTCGCCGGTGACGTAGCGTTGCCGGCGGGCGACCTGCGCACGCCGCACGTCGCGTTGGTCGGAGCAGCAGCGGGGGAGCAGGACGTGCAGGAGGGAAGCACACCGTGATCGCGGTCATCGGACTGCTCGCCGGCATCGCGCTCGGCCTGCTGTGGCACCCGGTCGTCCCGGTCTGGGCGGAGCCGTACCTCCCGATCGCGATCGTGGCCGCGATGGACGCGGTGGTCGGGGGGATCCGCGCGCTCATCGAGCGCCGGTTCGACGAGCGGATCTTCGTGATCAGCTTCTTGTCCAACGTCCTTATCGCCGCGTTCCTGGTCTTCCTCGGCGACCAGCTCGGGGTCGGTGCGCAGATCTCCACGGGCGTCGTCGTGGTCCTCGCGATGCGGATCTTCGCGAACGCGGCCGCGATCCGACGGCTGCTGTTCCGGGCGTGACCATGCCTGACGAGGACACGCCGTCCGGGGGAGGCGCGCCACCCGCCGACACCGCGGCGCCAGCCGACGTGCGCGACGTGTGGCATCGGCTCGCGTTCCAGCCCAGCCGTCCGCACCTGGTGATCGGGCTCCTGTTCGCCGTGCTCGGGCTCCTGGCGACCGTGGCGATCGTGCGACCCGGCACCGACGACCGCTGGCGGACGGCACGCACCGAGGACCTCGTGCAGATCCTCGACGACCTCACATCCCGGCAGCAGCGGCTGGACGCCGAGGCGGCGCGCCTGACCGGGCTCCAGCGGGATCTCGAGGCGGGGTCCACGGTCGAGGCCGCAGCCGAGGCACGGCGCCGCCTGGCGGCGCTGCAGGTGCTCACCGGCACCACGCCCGTGAGCGGACCCGGGCTGTCGATCGTGATCTCCGATCCCACGCGACAAGTCGACGCGTCGGTCGTCCTCGACGCCGTGCAGGAGCTGCGCGACGCCGGCGCGGAGGCGATCCAGGTCGGTCCGGCGCGCGTGGTGGTCGACAGCTGGTTCGGGGACTCCGCGGACGGAGTCGTCGTCGACGGTCAGCCGGTCGGCACCCCGCTGCGCATCCAGGCGATCGGCGATCCGAGCACGCTGGCAACCGCGATGGGGATCCCCGGCGGCGTCGCGGACTCCGTGCGCACCCGCGGCGCGGTGTTCGCCGCGTCGACGGACCCCTCGATGACCATCTCCGTTACAGTTCCGGAGTCGAGCGAGTAGGAGGCCGAGATGGTCCCGGAGGACGTGCGGTACACCGCCGAGCACGAGTGGGTGCAGGCGACCGGAACGGGCACCGTCCGGGTCGGGATCACGCATTTCGCCCAGGACGCGCTCGGCGACATCGTCTACGTGTCGCTGCCCGCCGTCGGGTCGCAGCTCACCGCAGGCGCGGCGTGCGGCGAGGTCGAGTCGACCAAGAGCGTCAGCGACATCTACGCCCCCGTCGGTGGCGAGGTGGTGGCTCGCAACGATGTCCTCGACGGTGCGCCGGAGACGGTGAACAGCGACCCGTACGGCGCCGGCTGGATGCTCGAGCTGCGCCCCGTCGACGCCACGGCGGTCGACGGGCTGCTGACCCCGGCCGAGTACCGGGCGATCGTCGAGCAGGGCTGACCTGGTCATGACCTGCCCCCAGTGCGGGCA
>JAFIHP010000019.1 GCA_017849335.1 Actinomycetales bacterium
CGAGCCCGCGCCTGAGACGCAGCCGGAGTCCGAACCGGCGTGGCATCCGAGCCGACGCCATGCGCTCCAGGAGGCGACGGCCCGTGCACTCCAGCTCGAGCAGCAGCTCAGCGAGAGCATTGCGGCCGAGCAGGAGGCGCTCGCGCGGTCGGCGGTGATCCGGCAACGGCTGCGCGAGACCTTGGCGGAGGTCGCGTCCCTGAGCGCCCACCTGGCCGACGGGCACAGCACCGCTGAGCGGGGCGGAGCGCTGCCAGACCACGAAGGAGTCCTATGACGGAGTCGTTCGAACGTCACCCGGGCATGTTCGGTGCGGGGATCGACGATCTCAGCGGCCGTCTGGACCGCGTGGAGGTCGACGACGCCATGGACGACGAGCAGGCCCGCGACGCCGCACGCGAGGTGCTGGATCTGGGCATCCGGCTGCTCGACGAGGCGGAGCCGTCGTCGGGCGAGCTGCTGGCGCGGGGCGTCGCGGGTCGGCTGGTCGCGCCGCTGACGACGATGCCGGTCTCGTCGTCGATGCTGCTGTCCCGCGACACGGCGGCCCGTCGCGCGTTCGTGCTGGGCGGCCCCCGGGCCGTCGTCGCGCGTGAGGGATGACCGGCGATAGCCGGACTCGGACCTGCCCGACCCGCCCTGCCCGCCGGTAGAGTGACCGACGAGAGTGCTGTGCCGGAACTGCTCGGTGGGGTGCCTGTGCCTCCCGGGAACCTGACAGACGTCCAGGAGGCGTGCTCGTGGTGGACTCCCGCGCGCCTGGGGTCATCGTCGTCGCGGAGCGGTCACTGTACGACCTGCTCGTCGACCAGTCGGTGGACTGGCGCGTGCAGGATCGCGTCGAGTCGGTCGCCGCGATGTGGGACGGCCTGTCGTCCGGCGCGCTCGACCCCTACTCGCGCGTCGTCGTGTTCTCGGACTCTCTCGGCGAGGACGACCCCGACGAACTGACGCAGACAGCATGGGCCGTGGCGGCGATGGCGGGCGCTGGGGCCCGGGTGTTCGTCGCGGTGTGGCAGCGCGAGCGGGCCGAGACGATCGACCGTCAGATCGTCGACGCCGCGACCGCCCAGGGACTGGACGCGACGCGCCTGGAGTACCACGCGCTCGCGGCGTTCGAGCCGGCGCGCGCGGTGCTCGACACGCTGCGCGACGTGCTCGGCCCTGACATCGCCTTCCCGGACCACTGGAACGGGTCGGTCGACCAGCCGCTTCGGCGACGCCCGGACGTCGGACTCCCGCTGCGACCGCCTGCTCGCCCCACTGGCCTGCCTGTCGCTCCGCCCCAGCCGCACCGGTACGAGCCGGAGCCCCGGCAGGAGGAGCATCGGTACGAGCCGGAGCCCCTTCACGACGAGGCCCGGCACGAGGAGCATCGGTACGAGCCGGAGCCGCGGCACGACGAGCACCGGCACGAGCCGGAGCCCCCGCACGAGGAGCATCGGCACGAGCCGGAGCCCCCGCACGACGAGCCGTCGCACGAGGAGCCGCGCACCTTCGTCCGTGAGGTGATCCTGGACGAGGGCTGGCTGCGGCCGGGCCTGCCACCGATCACCGACCCGGTGCCGTCCGCCGACAGCTGGTCGGACGAGCATCCGCCGCAGGCCTCACGGTCGCTGCTCGAGCGCCCGGTCCTTCCCAGCCAGGTCACGATCGCGGTGACGTCCAGCAAGGGCGGGTCGGGAAAGACGACGGTGTCGGTGATGCTCGCGGCGACCGTCGCACGGGCATCGAGCGCCGTGGGGCGGCGGCTGTCCGTCGTGGTGGTCGATCTCGACACGTACCACGGTCAGGTCTCCTCGCTCGTCGGCACGTTCATGCCGACCGCCCTGAACATCCGTGTCCAGCCGGACTGGGACGAGGACTGCATTCGTCGGAGCATCGTGTCCGATCCCGGCCTGGACATCGACGTGCTCCTTGCCCCGGTCCGTCCGCGGACCGCCGACATCGTCGGACCGACGTTCTACCGGTCGATCGTCCAGAGCCTCAAGCGCATGTACGACGTCGTCATCCTGGACACGGGCAACCACTACCTCGACCCGCTCGTGGCAGATGTGGCGCTCGTCGAGGCCGACGCCGTGCTGTTCGTGACGACGCTCGCCTCGACGTCCGTGCAGGGCATGGCCCGCGCGTTGCGGGAGCTGACGGACTCCCCGGCGGAGGCGGGCCTGGGTGTGCCGCGCGACTCGATCGGCATCGTCGTGAACCAGGCGGCAGGTGGCGTCGGCTCCGACAGCGACACGCTGGTGACCGCCGGGCTGGGCATCCCGATCGTCGGGGTCATCCCGCTCGCGACCCGCGACGTGCTCCGGGCCACGAACGCCAGCCGCATGGCGGACCTCCTCGATCACCCGTTGCTCGGGCCGGCCTACACCGATCTCGCCCGGGCGTGCCTGCCCAACCGGGCGCTCGCGCCGTGGCGCACGCCCGAGTTCGCGGGGGCCCACGCCCACCCGGACGAGCCGGCTGGCGGCGACGACCACGGCGCGGACGGCCCAGAGCGTCGAGGCCTGTTCCGCCGTTAGGCTGACCGCCAGCCGTTCAGGGGACACGGGAGGCGCGGTGTCGGAGATCGACGCGTCAGTCGAGCAAGCCGGCTATGCGGTGTTCGCCCTCCAGCAACCGCTGTCGTTGGACCGGCTCGCGGAGGCGACCGGGCGGGCTGAGCTCCCCTTGGCCGGCGACGAGCCGCCGGACGAGACGCTGCTCGGCAGCGTCGACGCGCCGCGTCCGTACGGGTCGACGATGTCGCCCGAGCACGTCGACCACCTGCTGACCCGCGCCCCCGAACTCGGCGGCCCGCAGGCCGAGCCGCTTCCGCACCGCCGTGCCTCCGACCCCGAGCCGATCGCCTGACCGACGACCGTCGGGACGCTAGGCGCTCGCCGTGTCGGCCAGCGTTGCTTCGACGACGACGGGACCGTCGCTCTCGACGAGCACGAGCTCGGCGACCCGACCGGCCGCGGCCAGGTCGCCGGCGGCCAGCGACAGGCGGGCGACCTGCGAGGCGGAGGCGCTGACGCGTGCGACGGAGATGTCGGCCCGCATCGACGCCTTCGCATCCGACTTCGCCTTGCGCACGCCGCTGAGCGCAGCGGACACGTCGTCGAGCAGGGCGTCGTCGGCGTCACCGGCGAGTGCGCGCAGCTGCTCCGCATCGGGCCACGAGCTGCGATGCACCGAGCCCTCCTGCCACCACGACCACACGTCCTCGGTCGTGAAGGGCAGGAACGGCGCGAACAGCCGCAGGAGCGTGCTCAGCGCCGCGGCGAGCGTCGCCTTCGCCGACGCGGCGGCGGCCTCACCCTGACCGCCGTACGCGCGGTCCTTGACCAGCTCGACGTAGTCGTCGGTGAAGCCCCAGAAGAACGTCTCGGTCAGGGCGAGCGCCTGGGCGTAGTTGAAGTCCTCGAACGCGGCGGTCGACTGCTCGACGGTCCGGGCCAGCCGGGCCAGCAGCGCTCGATCCAGCGGGTCGATGATCGCCGCGGGATCCTCGGTCGCGCCCTGCATGAGGGTGAACTTGCTGGCGTTGAGCAGCTTGATCGCGAGCCGGCGTCCGATCTTCATCTGCCCGACGTCGAAGGCCGTGTCCGTGCCAGGTCGGCCGGAGGCGGCCCAGTAGCGCACGGCGTCGGACGAGTACTCGTCGAGCAGGTCCAGGGGCGTGACCACGTTGCCCTTGGACTTGCTCATCTTCTTGCGATCAGGATCGAGGATCCAGCCGGAGATCGCCGCGTGCGCCCACGGGAGGCAGTCGTCCTCCAGGTGCGCCCGCACGACCGAGGAGAACAGCCAGGTCCGGATGATCTCGTGGGCCTGCGGTCGCAGGTCCATCGGGAACACGCGCTGCCACAGGTCGGGGTCACGCTCCCAGCCCCCGGCGATCTGCGGCGTGAGCGAGCTCGTCGCCCAGGTGTCCATGACGTCCGGGTCGCCGATGAAGCCCCCGGCCGCACCGCGCTGGGCCGCGTCGTAGCCGGGGGGCACGTCGCTGCTCGGGTCGATCGGGAGCGTGTCCTCCGCTGGGATGATGGGGGAGCCGTAGACCGGCTCGCCCGACTCGTCGAGCGGGTACCACAGGGGTAGCGGGACGCCGAAGAACCGCTGCCGGGAGATGAGCCAGTCGCCGTTGAGACCCTCGACCCAGTTCTCGTACCGCACCTGCATGTGCGGTGGGTGCCACGACAGCTGACGTCCGCGCTGCACGAGCTCCGCGCGCAGTCCGGGCTCGCGCCCGCCGTTGGTGATGTACCACTGGCGGGTGGTGACGATCTCGAGCGGCTTGTCGCCCTTCTCGAAGAACTTCACCGGATGCGTGATCGCACGCGGCTCGCCGACGAGGTCGCCGGACTGCGTGAGCAGCTCGACCATCCGTTCCTTGGCCGTGTGGGTCGTCGCTCCGGCAAGGGACGCGTACGCCTCGCGTCCGGTGTCGGTCGAGATCCACTCCGGGACCTCGGGTCGGATGCGCCCGTCCCACCCGATGATGGGCCGGGTCGGGAGCTGGAGCTCGCGCCACCAGGTGACGTCGGTGAGGTCACCGAACGTGCAGATCATCGCGATGCCGGAGCCCTTCTCCGGGTCGGCGAGCGCATGCGCGACCACCGGCACCTCCACGCCGAACACCGGCGTGGTCACGGTGGTGCCGAAGAGCGGCTGGTACCGCTCGTCGTCGGGGTGGGCGACGAGCGCGACGCAGGCCGCGAGGAGCTCGGGGCGGGTCGTCTCGATGAAGACCTTCGTGCTCGGATCGACGGTGGTGGCGAACCCGAGCCGGTGGTAGGCGCCGGGACGCTCGCGATCCTCGAGCTCGGCCTGGGCGACCGCCGTCCGGAAGGTGACGTCCCACAGCGTGGGCGCCTCCGACTGGTACGCCTCCCCGCGAGCGAGGTTGCGCAAGAACGCGAGCTGGCTCGCGCGGCGGGCGTTGGCGTCGATCGTCTGGTAGGTCTGCGACCAGTCGACCGACAGGCCCATCCGGCGCCACAGCTCCTCGAAGACCCGCTCGTCCTCGACCGTCAGCCGTTCGCACAGCTCGACGAAGTTGCGGCGGGACACGGGCACCTGCTGCTTGGGATCCGGAGTCGACGGCGGCTCGAAGTCCGGGTCGTACGGAAGGCTCGGGTCGCACCGCACGCCGAAGTAGTTCTGCACGCGTCGCTCGGTCGGCAGGCCGTTGTCGTCCCACCCCATCGGGTAGAACACCTCGAAGCCGCGCATGCGCTTGTACCGGGCGATGCAGTCCGTGTGCGTGTACGAGAACACGTGCCCGACGTGCAGTGATCCGCTGACGGTCGGCGGGGGAGTGTCGATCGAGAAGATCTGATCCCGGGTCTTCGACCGGTCGAACGCGTACGTCCCGTTCTCGGCCCATACCGCAGCCCACCGAGCCTCGATTCCGTCGAGGGTGGGCTTGTCGGGGAGGCGGTGCGCGGTCATGGCCGATGATTCTATGGGCGGTCCGCGGACCGCCCGCTCACGCCGTCAGGCCCGGCAGGCCGTCGATGCTGACGGCGTTCTTCTCCGCCCGGTAGGAGGCCAGCGCGGCCTCGCCCTTCTTGGCGTTCGTCAGGTCGAGCACGTCTCGGTCGGCCTCGTACCGCAACGTCGGCACGGCATACCCGCACGAGTCGGAGGCCCGCGTCACGTCCACCACGATGACCGACCGGACGCCCGGGTGCGTCGTGAACCGGGCGACCAGGTCCGCGAACTCCTCGTCCCCGGGCACGACGACCCGACCCCGGCCGTGAAGCCGGACGATGCGGGGCCGTCCCTCGAAGGTGCAGAACATCACGACGATCCGCCCGTTCTCACGCAGATGCGCGATGGTCTCGACCCCGCTGCCGGTGAGGTCGAGGTAGGCGACGGTGTGGTCGTCGATGACGGCGAAGGTGCCGGTCGTGCCCTTTGGCGAGCAGTTGACGGTCTGGTCGACCGAGGTGGCCGCCGTCGCGACGAAGAACACCGGCTGCGCGACCATCCACTCGGCGAGCG
>JAFIHP010000161.1 GCA_017849335.1 Actinomycetales bacterium
CCGCGCAGATCGTCGACGGCAGCGTCACGGTCCCGGAGACGGTTTCCGGGTCCTAGTACGCCGACCGGTCGCCGCGGAGGCGGCCAAGCGGATGCGAGGGCCCGTCCGGCACGAGTAGCGTGCCGGACGGGCCCTCGGTCCGTTCACTGATGGGACATCGACTCGTGAGGAGCGCGACATCAGCACGACAGCCGAACTAGCCCCCGCGGTCGAGCTGCGCGGCATCACGAAGACCTTCCCCGGCGTGATCGCGAACAGCGACGTCAACCTGACCGTGCAGCGCGGCACCGTGCACGCGATCGTCGGCGAGAACGGCGCCGGCAAGTCGACGCTGATGAAGACCCTCTACGGGATGCACCGGCCGGACGAGGGGACCATCGTCATCGACGGCGAGACCGTCGTCATGCACAGCCCGGCTGACGCCATCGCCCGCGGCATCGGCATGGTCCACCAGCACTTCCAGCTCGCCGACAACCTGACCGTCCTGGAGAACATCGTCCTCGGCGACGAGCCGACCCGGGCAGGCTGGCTCGACTTCCGGGCCGCACGGGCGCGCATCCGCGACATCTCCGACCGCTACGGGCTCGACGTCGATCCCGACGCGCTCGTCGAGGAGCTCGGCGTCGGCGAGCGTCAGCGCATCGAGATCATCAAGGTGCTGTACCGCGGCGCCCGCACGCTCATCCTCGACGAGCCCACGGCCGTGCTGGTGCCGCAGGAGGTCGACGAGCTCTTCGACGCCCTCCGCGAGCTCAAGGCCGAGGGCCTGGCCATCATCTTCATCTCGCACAAGCTCGACGAGGTGCTCAAGGTCGCCGACGAGATCACCGTCATCCGGCGCGGCACGACCGTGGCGACCGTCCTGCCGGCAGACGTCACCGCCAAGCAGCTGGCCGAGCTGATGGTCGGCAGCGAGCTGCCGACGCCGCAGACGCACGAGTCCACCGTGACCGACGTCGTCGAGATCCGACTCGTCGACCTCACGCTCGACTCGGTCGAGGGCCGTCGGCTCCTCGCCACGATCAGCTTCGACATCCACCGCGGCGAGGTGCTCGGCATCGCCGGTGTCGAGGGCAACGGCCAGAACGAGCTGGTCGAGGCGATCATGGGCATGCGGACCCCCACGTCCGGACGGATCGAGCTCGCCGGACGCGACATCACCTCCCTGTCCACCCGCGCGCGGCGCGAGGCCTGCATCGCCTACATCCCCGAGGACCGGATCCGGCACGGCCTGCTCATGGAGGCGCCGCTGTGGGAGAACCGCATCCTGGGCCACCAGACCAAGCCTCCGAACGTGCGCGGGCCGTTCATCGACCGCGCGGGGGCGCGAGCCGACACCGAGCGGATCGTCCGGGAGTACGACGTGCGCACGCCCTCGATCGACGTGCTCGCGTCGTCCTTGTCGGGCGGCAACCAGCAGAAGCTCATCGTCGGCCGCGAGATGAGCGGTGATCCGACCGTCCTGATCGCCTCGCACCCGACCCGCGGCGTCGACGTCGGGGCGCAGGCCGCGATCTGGGACCTCCTGCGGGCCGCTCGCCGCGAGGGTCTGGCCGTCCTCCTCATCTCGGCGGACCTCGACGAGCTCATCGGCCTCTCCGACACGATCCAGGTGATCCTGCGAGGCCGCCTCGTGGCGACCGCCGACCCCATGACGGTGACACCCGAGGAGCTCGGGTCCGCGATGACAGGAGCGAGCTGACGTGGGCACCATGAGAGCGCGCCGCCTCGCGCTGGCCATCGCCGCCCCGGTCCTGGCGATCGCGTTCGCGGTGCTCGTGACCTCGATCGTGCTGCTCGCCGCCGGGAACAACCCGATCGACGCCTTCTCGACGATGCCCTCTCAGCTGGGACGGCCCCGGATCCAGGTCAACACCCTCAACAACGCCACGACCTACTACCTGTCCGCGATCGCGGTCGCCATCGGGTTCAAGATGAACCTGTTCAACATCGGCGTCGACGGCCAGTACCGGCTCGCGGCGATGCTCGCGGCGGCCGTCGGGGGTGCGGTGGCCCTGCCGCCCGTGCTGCACGTCGGACTGATCATCGTCGTCGCCATGTTCGTCGGCGCCCTCTGGGCCGGCATCGCGGGCCTGCTGAAGGTGACCCGGGGCGTCAGCGAGGTCATCTCGACGATCATGCTGAACTTCATCGCGACCGGCATCGTGGCCTACCTGCTCGCGCCCGGGCGGCTGGCCGAGTCGGTCGCCGGGTCGAACAACATCGGCACGACGCCCATCGGGCCCTCCGGCCAGGTGCCCGGCCTGCCGATCATCCCCGGCACCGGCAACCCGGTGTTCGGACTCATCATCTTGGCCGTGGTCGTCGGGTTCGCCTACTGGTACGTCCTGAACAGGACCCGGTTCGGCTTCGACATCCGGGCGACCGGAAGCTCCGAGCAGGCGGCCATCGCCAGCGGCGTCAACGTCAAGAAGATGATCATGATCGCGATGCTGCTGTCCGGCGCGGTCGCCGGGCTCGTCGGCATGCCCCAGCTGCTCGGCTCGAGCTACTCGTACAGCCTCGACTTCCCGACGGGCCTGGGCTTCACCGGGATCGCGATCGCGCTGCTGGGGCGCAACAACCCGATCGGGATCGCCTTCGGCGCGCTGCTGTGGTCGTTCCTCGACAACTCCTCGAACGCGCTCGAGTTCGAGGGCGTGCCGAAGCAGACCGTCATGATCATGCAGGGCGTCATCGTGCTGTCCGTGGTCATCGCGTACGAGCTCGTGCGCCGGTACCGCGTCCGGATGGTCGCCGCGGAGGTCGGTCGCCAGCTCGCGTCCACGCCGCCGCCACCTCCGTCCCCGCCGCCTGCGGCGCTCGCGGCCGGAGCGACGTCATGAGCCAGACGACCGACACGTCGATGCCCGACGCGCTCCTGGACCCCACGCTGCGACGACAGTCCCGCAAGCGCCTGACCGGCATGCGGATGCTGTATCTCGCGACGCTGCTCCTGCTGCTGTTCTCCGTCGTGCGCGTCATCACCGGGGCCGGCAACCTGACCGCGGCAGGGACGGCCGCCGCCGCGCTGGGCCTGGCGGTCCCGATCGCGATGGCGGGCCTGGGCGGCCTGTGGTCCGAGCGGGCCGGTGTCGTCAACATCGGCCTGGAGGGCATGCTCATCCTCGGCACGTTCGGCGCCGGCTGGGCGGGCTACCAGTGGGGCCCGTGGGCCGGTCTCCTCGCCGCGATCGCGTTCGGCGCCCTGGGCGCCCTCCTGCACGCCATCGCGACGGTCACGTTCGCCGTCGACCAGATCGTGTCCGGCGTGGCCATCAACATCCTTGCGCTGGGCATCACGCAGTTCCTCGCCGCCGAGTGGTTCGTCGGGACGCAGGGGGGCGGACAGACGCAGTCCCCGCAGATCCCCGACATGGCGACGATCACCATCCCCGGGGTGTCCGAGGCCGCGACCGCGATCGCGGAGAAGGGCTGGTTCTTCGTCTCGGATCTCGCGGCGATCGTCGCGGGCCTGACGACGGACGTGTCGGTCATCACGATCCTGGCGATCGTGCTGATCGTCGGCACGTTCTACGTCCTGTGGCGCACGAGCTTCGGACTTCGGCTGCGCTCGTGCGGCGAGGCTCCGTACGCCGCCGCGACCCTCGGCGTCAACGTGATCCGCTACAAGTACATCGCGGTGATCACGTCGGGAGCGCTGGCCGGCGTCGGCGGCGCCTACCTCGCCATCGTCGCGGCCGGCATCTACCGCGAGGGACAGACCGGTGGTCGCGGCTACATCGGCCTCGCCGCGATGATCTTCGGCAACTGGCGACCGGGTGGACTCGCAGCGGGCGCCGGGCTGTTCGGCTACACCGACGCGCTGCAGCTGCGCGGCGGCGGCGCCGTGCACGCGCTGCTCCTGCTCATCGCCCTCCTGCTCATCGCCTACGCCGCGTGGCTGCTCTACCGACGACGGTGGGTGGGGGCGGTTGTCGGGCTCGTGATCGCCGGGCTGATGATCCTCTGGTGGGCGACGACCGACGACGTACCGCCTCAGGTCGCCTTCGTCACGCCGTACGTCGCGACGCTGCTGGTCCTCGCGCTCGCCACACAGCGACTGAGGATGCCCGCGGCCGACGGCAAGCCGTACCTGAAGGGCGAAGAGCACTAGTGCCGCGGCTGCGCGCCGCGGCTGGTCTCGCGGGGTGCGTCGCGGTGCTGGTCCTGGTCGCCGGCTGCGGGTCGCCCGCGAGCACGTCGGCTCCTCCGACATCGGCGGTGCCGACGCCGGCCGCGTCTGCGGTGCCGACGGCCAGTCCCGTCCTGGCGGACGCCTGCGTGATCGGGCCGGGGGCCGACGCCGCGGCTGTCGACGCCAACGTCGACGCCGTCCACGCGCTGGAGAGCGCCGGGTGC
>JAFIHP010000162.1 GCA_017849335.1 Actinomycetales bacterium
AGGTCCGCTGGGCGGTCATCGCGTCGAGCTCGGCCTGCCGAGAGGACAGCTGGGCTTCGATCGCCATGAGGTCGGACACGTCGGACGCCTGCGCCAGCAGGTCGGTCATCCGGGCGACGCTGGTCTGGAGGGCCTTGATGCGGGCGTCGAGGTCGACGGCCTGCGACGTGACGTCCTGCGAGGTGAGGTCCAGCGACTGCACGGTGCCCAGCGTCGACACCGAGTCGACGAACGCGTCGAGCTTCGCCGCCGGCACCTGCACCGTGATCGTCGAGTAGGCGTCGTCGCCGGCCGCTGACGTGTTCTCCGCCGAGACGAACCCCTGTGCCGCGGCCGTCAGGGCGCGAACCTGTGCGACCGTCGCCGCGACGTCGTCCGCCTGCAGCGACATCGTGCCCGTCCGTACCACCTCGCGCGTCATGACGGGGCGCGAGGACCCCGCGTTGGACGACGTTGCGCCGTCGGCCGCAACCGGGCCCTCCGCGGGGGCCCGCATCGCATCCGGGCCCATCGGCTCGCCCATCGCACCCCCGACGTCGCCCGGTGCGGCGAACTCCGTCGTCGAGGCGCTGTCCGAGCCGGTGCAGCCCGACAGGGCGAGGACCGCCGCGGCGGTCAGTGCCAGTGCAGCAGTACGTAGACGCATGGTCTCCTCCTCAGACCTGCGAGACCCCAGCCGGGGCCAGGTACCCGGTTGACGCGTGCGCGGATCGGACCGTTCCCGTCGGGCGGGCAACGATTCGGACACGACTGCTCAGACGAGCCGGACCAGGTGGAGGGTGCGGGTGGCCCGCGTGCAGGCGACGTAGGCGTCGCTGCCGAGTCGCGACTGGTTCAGCAGGCCGTCCGGATCGACGACGAGCACGTGGTCGAACTCCAAGCCCTTGGACTCGCGCGCGGTCAGCACGGCGACCGGGGCATCGAGCGCGTCGTCGCCGAAGCCGAACTCCGGCCGGCCCCCCAGGACCTGCGCGACCGGGCCGACCAGGGCGTCGGGGACGATCACGCCGGTGCGCCCGCCGTCGTCGTCGGTGCGGGCGAGCACGACGTCGCCGAGTTCGTCGAGCGCGCAGAGGACGGTCTCGGTCGGCTCGCCGTCGCGGATGGGTCGCAGGTCCGGGGCGACGCCGCCGGCGCGCACGAGCAGCTCGGTCGCCGTCGCCGCCGTCTGGCGGGTGATCCGGTAGGTGACGGTCAGCGTGTGCAGGTCCAGGTGGTCACCCGCCCAGTCGAGCACCTCGTTCCAGTCCGAGGCGCCGGCGGGGTGCGCGGTCTGCTGGAGGTCGCCGACGATGGTCATCGACCGTCGGGTGCAGCGCCGCGCCAGGGCTCGCCAGGCCATCCGCGACAGCTCCTGCGCCTCGTCGACGACGACGTGGCCGTACACCCAGTCGCGGTCGGCCGCGGCCCGGTCCGCCAGGGTTCCGGCGGCGCGGTCGCGGGCGAGGGGGTCGGCCACGGTCAGCTCGGCGTAGTCCTCCTCCACGGGAGCGGCCCGGGGGACCGGCCGGACGAACTCCCCGAGCCGCACTGCCGCCTCGTCCAGCAGCGGGACGTCGTCGACGGTCCACGGTGATCCGGCCGGCCGCAGCAGGAGCCGCTGCTGACGCGCGTCGAGCAGGCCGTCGGCCGCTGCCGCCAGGACGTCGGGGTCGCTGAGCAGTCGGTCGACGACCCGCTCGGGGGTCGTCGGCAGCCACAGGAGGTTGACGGTCCGCCGGACCTCCGCGTCCTCGACCAGGTCCGACAGGTGCGCGGCGCGCACATCGGGGTCCGTGGCGTCCTCGCCTCGGCGAGCGGCCCGGTCGCGGGCGAGGTCGTCCAGCACGCGGCGCAGGAAGGGCTCGCGCCCGGCGTGGTAGGTCGACCGGCGCGGCACGCTCGCCCGCGCTGCCGCGAGCCGTGCGGCGGAGACGCGCGCCGTCGATCCGTCGCCGAGGCGCACCGTGAGGTCTCCGGCAGGAAGCCGCACGCGCTGCGACACGGCGCGCGCGACCACCTGAGCCATCACGAGGTCGCCCTTGACGCGCGCGACCTCGGGCGGATCGACGAGGGACGTCGAGACGCCCGGGTGGAGCTGCCCGGGCGTCAGCAGGACGACGTCGGGCTCGCCCAGGCTGGGCACAACCTGCTCGATGTACCGGCAGAACGCGTTGGAGGGCCCGACGACGAGGACGCCGTCGCGCGCGAGCCGGTCGCGGTGCGTGTACAGCAGCCACGCGGCGCGGTGGAGGGCGACGACGGTCTTCCCGGTGCCGGGTCCGCCCTGGACGACCGTCACGCGGTTCAGGGGACTGCGCACGATCCGGTCCTGGTCGGCCGCGATCGTGGCGACGATGTCGGCCATCCGGCCGTCGCGAGGGGCCGTGACCGCCGCGGAGGCCGCGCGCTCGCCGACCCCCGCTGTGGGGTCGGCGAGGTCCTCGTCCTCGACGTGGGTGACGGCGCGCTCCCGGGTGAAGATGCGCCGGCGGCGGCGTACGCCCATCGGCTCGGCGGTGGTCGCCTGGTAGAAGCCGGCTGCCTGGGGCGCTCGCCAGTCGACGAGGAGCGGCTCGCCGGATTCGTCGCGCAGACCGATCCGACCCAGCCGGACGGTGCGTTCGGCGGCGGGGGAGTCGTCGACGTCGGCCGCCTCGTCACGGTCCAGCCGGCCGAAGTACAGCCGCTGCTCGGCGGACGCGGCGGCACGGGACTGCTGGGCGATGACGTCGAGGAGGCCCTGGCGCTCCAGGCGGTCTTGGGCGGTGCCGGTGGCCGGTGCCCGCAGGACGCTCTCCGCCCGAATGGCGAGCTGGGCCCGGAGGTCGTCGAGCCGCGTGTAGGCGCGGTCGAGGAAGGCTTGCTCCTCGACAACCGGCTCCATGCTCAGCCCTTCTCACGCGGCGCGTCTCACGGCTATCCGGGCATGCGAGTCTGCCACGCAGCCGTGGGATCGCCGTCCCCAGGGGCGCTCGGGCCGGGCACCGCCCACAGCCGGCCCGGCGTGAGCAGGTGGCCACCGGTGGATCCCTACCGTTCGGCTGCCCGCCCGCGGGGGAGGCGGGCATCGCGAGACGTCGCTACAGCGTCGGGCGCTCGCGTGGCCGCGTCGGCCCCGGGCCGATCTCCGGGGGGAGCGTCCCGGGCCGGCGCCGCCGCGGCTACGCGCCCGCGATCGCGCGGTGTCGACGCCAGCTCATGATCGCGAACGAGGAGAGCCCGGACATCAGCGAGCACACGCTGGCGGTGGAGGCGACGGACAGGATCGACGCGGCGGACCCGATGCTGCCGATGCTGAGCACCGAGCCGATGCTGCCGATGCTCAGCACGCTGTTCCGCGAGCCGATCGACAGCAGCGAGTTCGACGCCCGGTAGCTCCACCGTGAGCCCATGGCGCCACGGTACCCATTCACCCCGCCGGTGTTGAGGTTCCCAGCGAGTCGGAGGCCCGCCATCGCTGCGAACCTCAACGCGGACGGGAGGGGGACGGACGGGAGGGGGACGGACCGGAGGGGGACGGACCGGAGGGGGACGGGCGTGCGCCGATAACCTGCCCGCGATGAGCACTCCGCCCTTCGTCGACCTGCCCGACGGCGTGATCGCCGACCGGTGGCCGGTGCGCGGGACCGAGCGTGCCGTCCTGCACACGCGGCTCGCCGACACCGACTCCTGGGCGCTCCTGGTTCCCGGTTTCACCGGGAGCAAGGAGGACTTCATCGCCGTGCTGCCCCTGCTCGCGGACGTCGGGATCGGCGCGGTCGCCTTCGACCAGCTCGGGCAGTTCGAGTCCGACGGATCCGACCGTGCGGGGGACTACGACCTGTCGCTTCTGGCAGGTGACGTGGCGGAGGTCGCCGAGCACGCTGCCCGGCTCGGTGCCGGTGCCGGTGCCGGTGCGGCTGCCGTCGGCCCGCATCTGGTCGGCCACTCGTTCGGCGGGCTTGTCGCCCAGCGGGCCGTCGTGGACGGCCTGCGGCCGCGGTCGCTCGTGCTGCTGTGCACCGGTCCCGGCGCGCTGCCCGCGGCGGCCCACCCCGACCTCCTGCGCCTGCGGGCGGCAGTGGAGCAGGTCGACCTCGCCGACATCTGGCCGCAGCTTCCGGCCTCCCAGCGGTCGATGTCGGCGCCGGTGGCGGAGTTCGTCGAACGACGATGGCGCACGAACCATCCCGAGCACGTGCGCGAGGTCGCGCGGATGCTGGTCGAGCAGCCGGACCTCACCGCGCTCCTGGCACCGACGACGTCGGCGGTGCCGACCATCGTCATGTGGGGCTCGCTCGACCAGACGTGGCCGTCGGCGGGCCAGCAACCCTGGGCCGGGGTGCTCGGCGCGCGGGCGGTCGAGCTCCCAGGGGCGGGCCACTCGCCGAACGCCGACGACCCGGGGGCCCTCGTCGCCGCGCTGCAGGCGGCGTGGCGGTCAGGAGGTCGGTGACGGCGTGCTGGTCGGTGACGGCGTGCCGGTCGGCGACGGCGACCCGGAGGCCGACGTCGTCGCGGTGGGCTCGGTGAGCGGCGTGATCTTCGCCTTGCGGGTCTTGTCCCGCAGCACGACCCAGGTCTGACCCGGCTTGAACGGCATCACACTGCCGTCGGGCAGCGTGAACACGGTGCCCGACGTCGGGTCGGGTCGGCTCCACGTGACGTCCCAGGCCAGCCCGTCCCGCAGGACGACCGCCTTGCCGGAACCGACCGTGTGCGCCAGAGGCGTGTTGCCCCCGCCCTTGTCGAAGTACGTCGACGGCTCCTGCTTGACGTACTGGATGACCACGGTCGCTGCGTTCTGCCCGTTGTCCGACTCCTCGGCGCGGGCGCGCTGGTCGTTCAGCCAGACGCGGTACAGACCGCTCGTCGCGTCGTAGACGAAGGCGGCCGCGCCGTAGCCCCAGCGCATGCTGGCCTTCTTCGCCACGAGGCCGCCGGGCGGCGGGGTCGCGTCGAACGTGAAGCCCACGTCGTGCGCGACGGTCGCCTTCGGCGCGATCGCCAGCAGCGTCCGACCGTCCGCGTACAGGTTGTAGGGCGCCCGTCGGCTCGTGTCCCGGCGGTAGGCGGAGGCGCCGTGGTTCGGGGACACGTCGTACGTGGAGGCCTTCGCCAGGACGGGCCAGAGCTTGTGCTGGGCGCCGGAGTAGGCGAACGCGGGTCGGCCGTACTGGGCGACGAGGTCGATGTCGGTGATCCGCGCCGACCGGACCGGACCGATCCGCTTCGGGATCGAGGTCGAGAACACCGCGGCCAGTCGGGTGATTCCGTACTCGACCTCCTCGACGTACACGATGTCGGCCTTGGTCAGGCCGGCGTGCGGCTGGGCGTACGTCGTGTTGTCGAGCTTGACGATCAGGACCGGTCGATCTCCCTTGTCCGGATCCAGCGGCTCGCCGTTCAGCGGGGACGTCGGCGTCGGCGTGGGTGTGGGGGTCGGCGACGGTGACGGGGAGAGCGACGCCGACGGCGTCGGGCTGGCGGTGACGGCGGACGACGTCGGGCCGCTGCTGGGCGGAGCGACGGTCGGCGACGAGCACGCGGCGACGGTCGCGAGGCAGAGCGCGAGCAGGGCGGTCAGGCGGGTGGCCGTGGGTGACACGCCCGAACTGTAGGTCCCGGCCCGGAGCCCGGCGCGCATCGGGAGCAGCCCGGCGCGCCCCGGGCACGCCGCTGCCGGGGGGCGATCGGGACAGCGCCGGGCGTCCGTGGACCTGGTGGAGGGATATAGCCGCGCTCTACCCACGCCGTGGGTCGTGGTGGTGGAAAGTGGAGCAAAGTGGAGTATGGTGGCGCCACCTGGAGGGACCGGGGAGGGAGGTGAGGCTCGTGGGAATGGGATTCCTCGGCGAGCACTCGCCTCGGCTGGACGACAAGGGCCGGATGGTCCTGCCGGCCAAGTTCCGCGACGGCTTCGCCGGCGGCCTGGTCCTGGCCAAGGGCCAGGGGCGCTGCATCACGATGTGGCCCGCCGACGAGTGGAGCCGGTTCGCCGAGCAGGTGACCAAGGCGTCGCAGACCGATCCCCAGGTGCTCGCCTACCAGCGCGTCCTGTTCTCGGGCGCCTTCGACCAGGTCCCCGACCGCCAGGGCCGCATCACGGTGCCGCCGCTGCTGCGCGAGTACGCGTCGCTGGACCGTGAGGTCGTGGTCACTGGCAAGAACACGGTCGCGGAGATCTGGGACCGGTCCGCGTGGCAGGACTACATGGCGCAGCAGGACGACGCGTTCGCCGACTTCTCCGGGGTGGTGATCCCCGGCCTGTAGACGACCCGGATGCGTGCCGTGCGGTGAGGTCTCCTCCCGCTCCCCGCAATGCGCCTGACGTCACTTCCCCGGCGCCAGGAGCCCGCTGGCAACAGCGGGCGGGGACCTGGCTCCACGGCACGCACCGACCGCCCGCACTGACCGCTCGTACCGACCCGAGACCCCGTGAAGGAGGACCGATGACCCACCTCGCACCGAGCATCCCGCTGTCCCCGGCAGCGCGTTCCGTGCTGCGCTCGACCGGGGTGCTCGCGCTCTCGTGCGCCATGACGGTCCTCGTGCTCGTGGCCGCGGCGTCCGTCATCGGATCCTGGTCGTAGCGTCATGACGACTCCGCCTGCTCACGTCCCGGTCCTGCGCGACCGAGTCATCGCCCTGCTCGGCCCGGCGCTCACCGAGCCCGGATCGGTCCTGGTGGACGCGACCGTGGGACTGGGTGGGCACGCCGAGGCCGCCCTCGACGGCTTCCCGCACCTCCGCCTCGTCGGGCTGGACCGCGATCCGGCCGCCCTAGCGTGGTCCGCGGACCGGCTGGCCCGCTTCGGGGAGCGCGTCACGCTGGTCCACGCGGTCTACGACGAGCTCCCGTCGGTGCTCGACGACCTCGGACTGGCCGCCGTGCAGGGGATCGTGTTCGACCTCGGTGTCTCCTCGATGCAGCTGGACCGGACCGATCGGGGCTTCGCCTACTCCCAGGACGCCCCGTTGGACATGCGGATGGACCCGACGACGGGACTCACCGCCGCCGACGTCCTCAACACGTACGACGCCGGCGACCTCGCGCGCGTGCTGCGCGCCTACGGCGAGGAGCGCTTCGCCAGCCGGATCGCGGCCCGGATCGTCGTCGAGCGGAAGGTCGCGCCCTTCACGACGAGCGCACGCCTGGTCGAGCTGATCCGCGACGCCATCCCGGCGGCGGCCCGGCGCACCGGCGGCAACCCGGCCAAGCGGACGTTCCAGGCCCTGCGGATCGAGGTCAACGGCGAGCTGGACGTCCTTCGTCGCGCGATCCCGGCGGCACTGTCGCGCCTGGCCGTCGGCGGCCGGATCGTCGTCATGAGCTACCAGTCCCTGGAGGACCGGATCGTCAAGCAGGCGCTGGCGGTCGGCGCTCACCCGTCGGTGCCGGACGACCTGCCGATCGTCCCGGTCGACCGGCAGCCCTGGCTGCGGCTGATCACGCGCGGCGCGGAGCGTGCCGACGAGAACGAGATCGCGGCGAACCCGCGGTCGGCACCCGTGCGCGTGCGCGCGGCCGAGCGGACGGCGGTGGCGGCGTGAGCGCAGCGGCACGCAAGCACGAGCTCCCCGAGGAGCCCCACGGTCTCGACGACACCGCGGCCGAGCAGCTCGTCGACGGTACGGAGCAGGCAACCGCGCACGCGACGGAGTACGCCACGCGCGGTGCCCGAGGCCACCGGTCGGCCCGACCCCACCTGCAGATCGTCTCGCCGCTGCGCCCGGAGCGCGCCAGCCGCGGGATGTTCGCGGTTGTCGTGGGCGGCGTCCTCGTCTTGGGGATGGTGGCGATCCTGCTGATCAACACCACCCTCGCGCAGGGGGCGTTCACGATCAGCGAGCTCCAGGCCCGCCAGGCCGGGCTGGCCCAGCAGGAGCAGGCCCTCGCCGAGGACGTGGCCGCGGCCTCCGTCCCACGCGCGCTGGAGAAGCAGGCGCGGTCGATGGGCATGGTCCCGAGCGAGAACCCGGTCTTCCTCCAGGTGCCCAGCGGCCGGATCCTCGGCAAGCCGAAGCCGGCAGGAGGCGCCCGGTCGGCCGTGCCGACGCTGGTGACGCCGGCGGACGCGACCGTGACCGAGGCCGTCGACAACGGCAAGGCCGACCTTCCCGAGTCCGTTCCCGTCGGCTACGACCCGGCTGCCGCGGACGCGGAGGCCGCAGCGAAGGCAGGGAGCGCCGACGCGGGCACGAAGGCGAGCGGCACGAAGGCAGACGGCAAGAAGGCAGACGGCACGAAGGCGAGCGGCACGAAGGCAGACGCGAAGAAGGGCAAGAGCGGCGAGAACGGGCTGTGGCAGGACTCCACCGTCATCGACGTGACCGGCGACGTGGCGAGCACGGACGCCGGCCTGTCGGCCGTGCCCGTCAACTAGGCGCCCGGTGTCCACCCGTTCCGCGCCCGGACCGACGCGGCGACCCAGCACGGCGGGTCGACGTCCCGGTGCGGGCTCGCCGCCGCCGCGTCGCCCACCGGCGCGCCCGCCGCGGCCTCCCCGGCCGTTCGTCCTCGGCGACCCGCGACGGCGTGGCACCGCGCTGCTCGTCGTGACCGCGATCGCCTTCTCCCTGTTCGCGGTCCGTCTCGTCGACCTCCAAGCCATCCGTGGCGATGCGCTCGCGGCGAAGGCGTTGGGGCAGCGGCTGGAGACCACGCCGATCACGGCACAGCGCGGCGCGATCCTGGACAACAGCGGTCAGGCGCTCGCCCTGACGGTGGAGGCGCGGAACGTCACGGCCGACCAGACGTTGGTCACCGACCCGCAGGCGGTGGCGCAGGCGCTCGGCCCCGTCCTCGGAGCCGATCCGTCGGTCCTCGCCGAGCGGTTGACCGGCACCCGCCGCTTCGTCTACGTCGCGAAGGGCCTGACCCCGGAGACGTGGGAGCGGATCGCCGCGCTCAAGCTGCCGGGCATCTACAGCGAGACGACGAGCCGGCGGGTGTACCCCGCGGGCGACCTCGGCGCGAACGTCGTCGGCTTCGTCGGTGCGCAGGGCGAGGGGCTCGGCGGCATCGAGTACGCCCTGAACGCCGAGCTCGCCGGCACGAACGGCACCCAGACGTCCGAGCGCGGCCCGGGCGGCAAGGTCATCCCGACGGGGCAGAACTCCACGACGGCCGCGACCGCCGGCGAGAGCGTGCAGCTCACGATCGACCGCGACATCCAGTTCGTCGCGCAACGGGCGCTGGCACAGAAGGTCAAGGAGGCGCAGGCCGACAGCGGCACGCTGGTCGTCATGGACCCGCGCACCGGGGAGATCCTCGCACTCGCGACGACTCCGACGTTCGACCCGAACAAGGCCGGGTCCGCCGACCCGGAGGCCCGCGGTAACGCGGCGCTGACCCACGTGTTCGAGCCCGGCTCCACGGCCAAGCTCATGACGCTGTCCGCCGTGGTGAACGAGTGGAAGGCGAACCCATACTCCGCGTTCCGGGTGCCCGGCGGCCTCAGGCGCGGCGGGCAGGTCTTCCACGACGACCTCGCGCACGGCACGGAGATGCTCCCGCTCGCTGGGGTCATGGCGAAGTCGAGCAACATCGGAACCATCCTCGCGGCCGAGCGCATCGGCGGGCGGAAGCTGTTGAAGTACCTCAAGAAGTTCGGAATCGGAGAGCCGACCGGGCTGCGCTTCCCCGGTGAGGCGGCGGGGTACGTGCCGCCGCACGCGGACTGGTCGGCGACGTCGTTCCCGACGATCGCGTTCGGGCAGGGCCTCTCCGTCAACGCCGTCCAGACCGCGAGCGTGTTCTCGACGATCGCCAACAACGGCGTGCGCGTGCAGCCCAGCCTGGTGTCCCAGACCCTCCTCGCCGACGGCACCGTCGTGCCGGCCCCGGCGCCGAAGACGACGCGCGTGGTCAGCGCATCGACCGCCCGGCAGGTACGCGCCATGCTGGAGTCGGTCGTCACGGACGGCACCGCGCCCGCGGCGGCGATCCCGGGGTACCGCGTCGGCGGCAAGACGGGTACGGCGCAGGAGTACAACGAGAACTGCCACTGCTACTCCGGCGTCGTGGCGTCGTTCATCGGCATGGCGCCGCTCGACGACCCGCAGTTGGTCGTGGCCGTCTCGATCTTCAACCCGAAGGTCGGTCGGTACGGCGGTGTCCTGGGTGCGCCGGTGTTCAAGCGGGTCATGACCTACGCGTTGCAGAAGCGCGACATCCCGCCGACCGGCAAGAAGCCCGGCAGCCTGCCGATCTACGCTGGCTGAGCCATGGCACTGCGGCCCGCCCCTCGTCCGGTACCGCTGTCGACGGTCGTCGACGGCGTCGCGACCGCCTCCGTCGTCCCTGACGTCGACGTCACCGGTCTGACCCATGACTCGGCCGAGGTCCGGCCGGGTGACGTGTTCGTGGCGCTGCCGGGCCGGACCACCCATGGCGCCAGGTTCGCGGCTGCGGCTGTGGATGCCGGCGCCGTCGCGGTCGTGACCGACGCGGCCGGGGCCGCTCAGTGCGCCGGCCTCCCGGTCGCGGTCGTCGTCGTCGACTCCCCGCGGGCGCGCCTGGGGGAGCTGGCCGCGCGGGCGTACGGGCGTCCGGCCGATGATCTGGTCCTGCTCGGCGTGACCGGCACCAACGGCAAGACGACCGTCGCGGCGATGGTCGAGTCCGGGCTCCGGGCCGCCGGGCACGTGACCGGCATCATCGGGACCACCGGGATCCGGGTCGACGGCCGGTCGTACCCGAGCAGCCGCACGACGCCCGAGGCCAGTCACCTGCACGCGACGCTGGCGCGGATGCGCGAGGACCACGTCGACACCGTGGTCATGGAGGTCAGCAGCATCGCCGTGAGCGAGCACCGCGTCGAGAGCGTCGAGTTCGCCGCGATGGCGTTCACCAACCTGACCCAGGACCACCTGGACTACCACGGCTCGATGGACCAGTACTTCGCCGCGAAGGCCGAGCTCTTCCGGCCCGCGCACGCGCGCACGGGGATCGTGGGGATCGACGACGAGTGGGGCCGGCTCCTCGTCGACCGCGCGACCGTCCCCGTGCAGACGTGGTCGCTCGCGGACCCGCGTGCCGACTGGCACGCCGAACGGACGGCGGACGGGGTGAGCGTCGTCGACCCGGGTGGATCGCGCACCCTGGTCGAGGTCGGGCTCCCGGGCTCGTTCAATGTCGCCAACGCCGTGGTCGCCTTCGCCCTCCTACGTCACGCCGGAGTCACGCCCGAGTCCGCTGCCGCCGGCATCGCGGCTGCTCGCGTCCCCGGACGCATGCAGGTCGTCGGCGACGGCCCGGTCGTCGCGATCGTGGACTACGCGCACTCGCCGGACGCGGTCGAGCGGGTCCTGCGAGCGGGCCGCGAGGCGGCGTCGGGCCGGGTCATCGTCGTGCTGGGTGCCGGCGGAGATCGCGATCGCACCAAGCGGCCGCAGATGGGGGCGGTGGCAGCGCGACTGGCGGACGTGGTCGTCGTGACGGACGACAACCCGCGCTCGGAGGACCCGGCGTCCATCCGCGCCCAGCTGCTCGACGGAGTCCAGGACGTCGCCCCGGCCGAGCGCGCGGAGGTCCACGAGGTCGGCGACCGGGGCCGGGCCGTTACGGTGGCCGTCGGACTGGCCCGGGCAGGCGACGCGGTGCTGCTGCTGGGCAAGGGACACGAGCAGGGACAGGAGGTTGCGGGCGTGGTGACGCCGTTCGACGACGCGACCGTCCTGCGTGCGGCCCTCGACGGTCGGGGAGCGCCGTGAGGCCGCTGACGATCGCCGAGGTGGCCGCCGCGACCGGCGGCGCGATCGCCCCGGGCACGCCCGAGGACCGTCGCATCGGCTCGGTGGTCGTCGACTCGCGGCAGGTCGTCGACGGCTGCCTGTTCGTCGCGACGGTCGGCGAGCGGGTGGACGGTCACGACTTCGCTGCGGACGCAGTACGCGCCGGTGCGTCCGCCGTCCTGGCCGACCGGCCTCTCGTCGGCAGTGACGGGGAACCGCTCCCGTGCGTCGTGGTCGACGACACCATCGCGGCGCTGGGGCGGCTGGCGGCGTGGTACCGGGACGAGGTCCTCTCCGCTCGCGTCGTCGCGATCACGGGGTCGGCCGGCAAGACGACGACAAAGGACCTCGTCGTCGCCATCCTGTCCGATCTCGGATCCACCGTCGGGCCGCCTGGGTCGCTGAACACCGAGGTCGGCCTGCCGTTGACCGTGCTGTCCGCCGACCCGCAGACCGACTTCCTCGTCCTGGAGATGGGGATGCGCGGCGTCGGGCACATCGACTACCTCGCCCGGATCGCCCGCCCCGACGTCGGCGTCGTGGTCAACGTCGGCACGGCGCATATGGAGCTGCTCGGATCGCAGGAGGCCATCGCTCGCGCGAAGGGCGAGCTCGTCCGCGCGCTCCCGCCCACCGCGATCGCCGTGCTCAACGGCGACGACCCGCACGTCCGCGTGATGGCCGACACGACCAGCGCGCGCGTCCTGCTGTTCGGCGAGGCGGGCGGAGACGCCGTGCGCGCGGAGGACGTCTCGCTCGACGACCGGGCCCGGCCCGTGTTCACCGTGGTCGACGTCGCGGCGGGCGAGCACGCGGAGGTCCGGCTGCAGCTTCGCGGCGCCCACTTCGTGAGCAACGCCCTCGCGGCCGCCACGGTCGGACTGGCCCTCGGCGCGGACGTCGCGCAGGTCGCCGCGTCGTTGTCCGCCGCGGAACTGGCCAGCCGCTGGCGCATGGAGGTGCGGGAGGCTCCCGGCGGGTACACGGTCGTGAACGACGCCTACAACGCGAACCCCGACTCGATGCGCGCCGCGCTGCGGACGCTCGTGGCCATGGGTGCCGGCGGTCGGACCTGGGCGGTCCTCGGGGAGATGCGCGAGCTCGGTGCCGACTCGATGGCCGAGCACGACGAGATCGGCCGGCTCGCCGTCCGACTGAACGTGTCGCGGCTGATCTGCGTCGGCGACGGGGCCCGGGTCATGCATCTCGGCGCCGCCACGGAGGGCTCCTGGGCCAACGAGACGGCGCACGTCCCGGATGCGGACGCGGCGATCGCGATGGTGCGGGCGGAGATCCGACCGGGGGACGTCGTGCTCGTCAAGGCGTCTCGGAGCGTCGGCTTGGAGCGCGTCGCACTCGCCCTCCTCGACGGAGACGGGGCCCCATGAGACTGGTCGTCATCGCGGCAGCGATCGGTGCCGTCGTGGCGCTGGTCGGCACGCCGTTGCTCATCCGGTTGCTGGCCAGGCACGGGTACGCCCAGGCGATCCGGCAGTCCACGGACGACGAGCACTACCCGGACCACGAGGCGAAGCGCGGCACCCCCTCGATGGGCGGCGTCGCGATCATCGTCGGCGTCCTGCTCGCGTACTTCGGAACGCACCTGATCGTGTGGAGACCGCTGACCCCCAGTGGCCTGCTGATCCTGTATCTCATGGTCGGGCTCGGGCTCGTCGGCGTCGCCGACGACTACCTGAAGATCTTCAAGCAGCGCAGCACGGGCCTGCGGGCGCGGACGAAGCTGATCGGGCAGGGCCTGGTGGCGGTCTCGTTCGCGTACCTGTCCGTGCAGTTCCCGAACAGCGACGGCATCACGCCCGCGTCGATGGCGGTGTCGTTCCTGCGCGACTCGGCGATCATCTTGCCGATGGGCGTCTTCGTCCTGTGGACCTGGTTCCTGATCACCGCCACGACGAACGGCGTCAACCTCACCGACGGACTGGACGGTCTGGCGACCGGCGCTGCGTGCGCGTCGTTCCTCGCCTACGTGCTCATCGGCGTCTGGCAGTACGGGCAGAGCTGCTACCTCAGCACGGCCACGACGTCCTGCTACGCCACGGCCAATCCCATCGACCTCACGATCGTGGCCGCGGCTGCCGCGGGCGCCACGTTCGGGTTCTTGTGGTGGAACACCTCTCCCGCCAAGATCTTCATGGGCGACACGGGATCGCTCGCGCTGGGCGGCGGCATCGCGGGTCTCGCGGTCTTCACCCGGACCGAGCTGCTGCTCCCGCTGACCGCGGGACTCTTCCTGATCACCACGATCTCGGTCATCCTCCAGGTCGGATCGTTCAAGCTCACCGGTCGTCGCGTGTTCCGCATGGCTCCGCTCCACCACCACTTCGAGATGCTCGGCTGGCCCGAGATCCAGATCGTCGTTCGGTTCTGGATCATCCAGGGGCTGTGCATCGGGGCCGGGCTCGCGCTGTTCTACGCCGAGTGGGTGGTGTCGTGAGCGCGGCGGGGAGCGATCGGGACCAGCGCGACCTGTGGCGCGGCTCCGACTGGGGCCGGTGGTCGGTCACGGTCGCCGG